>JBFLYE010000161.1:14961-21545 GCA_040756715.1 bacterium | reverse complement strand
AGGGGCTATGACTTTGCAAAGCTCATTGCCGAGCTTTTCCTTAGCTATGGCTATACGGTCTATTTGTTTGACTCACCCTGCCCATACCCTGAGGTATGTTTTGCCATACCCTATCTAAAGGCAGACTTAGGAATTTTGATCTCTTCCAGTCATAATGACTACCGTTATAATGGATATAAGCTTTCTTGTAGCAATGGCTCACAATTTGATCCAAAGGAGAGAAAGGAGCTATTTGAAGAATTTATTAAACCATCAAAACCAGGGGATATTCAGCTTTTACCCCTTAAAGATGCTTCGGCTGACAAGCTTATTTTCTTAGGTGGAGCTAATAAAATTGATGGATTTGAATATTATGGATGCAATTTAATGGATATACATAAAGTCCATCGGGAGCATATAAAATCCTTTTTGCTCCTTAAGGATAGAGAAAAGTCTATTAAAATTGCCTATTGTGCCTTTCATGGTGCAGGAAAAATTGCTGTTCCTAGGCTTTTAAAGGAGGTTGGCTTTAAAGATGTCCAAAGCATTACAAAGAATGGCCTTGATGAATTTGATGGTATGTTTCCCTCTTTTGGTAGCGAGCCAGGAAAGGAACAACAACCTGATCCAGGGGATAAAAGAGCAGCCGAGGTTGCTGTCCAATCTTTTCGGGAAGAATATCCCGCTGAATGGGAAAAAATAGATCTTCTTATGGGAACCGACCCCGATGCTGATAGATGCGGCGTTGTGGTAAAGCTTCCCAAAGGGCAACAATTTCTTTATGGAGGCAAAGATTATATCTTAATGCCTGCTGATGATATGTGGGCACTTATCCTCTGGTTCAGGCTTGAATTTGACAAGACAATAGATCCTAAGAAGACATTCGTTGTTCTCTCGCATACAACCTCTGATTTTATTGTTAAGCTGGCTTTGAAATATAAGCTGGGGGTTATAAAAACCTGGGTAGGTTTTGCCAACCTTTCTGCGGTGGTAAGGGATGTCTGGAATAAAACTTTGGAAAAGGGGCTTTATGAGGGAAGAAAAAGTCCAAATGAAGATTGCCATCCCTTTATACATCAGACAATAGATATGGATGAAAATCGATTGTATAATCTGGCGGCTATGGAGCAGAGTAATGGCTTTTCAATCCTTGGCTTTCCTCCACCTGACAACTCTTCTTTGGGTGTAGGTGGCCATGTCAGAGACAAGGATGGAACATTTGCCTCCCTTCTGATTGCCGAAATTGCTGAATGGGCAAAGGAGAATAAAACAAGTATATTTGAATTAGTAGATAAGCTCTACCTTTCTCCCAACATTGGCTTATTTGTTAACCATTATGAGCCAGATCCTTTGGATGGAGAATATCCTGGTATAGAAGGGGATAAAATAAAAAATGCTATTTTAAGAAGGGCATTGGGGCTTTATCAATTTGCATTGGCAGGTGATTTGGAAATCGGGGGTTTAAGCGTTAAAACAGCAACAATTTATCGCACGGGCAAATATGACCATATATACCCAAAAACCTATGATTTCCCATTTCCCGATGAGGGAATAAGATTTTATTTTGACACAGAAAGGCTAAATCATTTAACCATTCGTCCATCTGGCACCTCAAATGCCTTAAGATTCCATATCCAGTTACATTCTTTTGTAAATGAGGATAATCTTATTGCAAAGAAAAAGGACCTCCACGAAATTGCAAATAGGATTATGAAGGATATAAGAGAGAAGGTAAAAACACCTTAATCCCATTTTTCCTTACCATCAAAACACATTAAGCCTTATTCCAAAGTAGCCAATCAAGGATGAAATAGGGGAGGCTTTAAGATAGGAAAGGGAAAATCCCAAGAATTTATCAATAGATGTATTTACAAGGAAATAATTGTAGCCCTTTGGTCTTATAACCTCAATCCCAAATTTTCTTTTAAATATCTTTGTATCTAATGAGGCAAAATATGCCAGGCTTTCATCCTGTATCTTAATATCAAGGTTATGAATTATTGGATTGAAAATTTTATCTATTCCACCATAGAGAATACCAATACTTGTTCCATTTTTCATAACCTCCTTACTTAATACAAGATAAAGGAATCCAAAGAGCTGTGTTTCTGTCCCAATTTTACCACCTCCACTCATATTATACTCTCCCTCAGGCTGAGAGCCTTGCAAAACAACAAATCCTGTCCCTCCCATTGCAACGCCTATTGGATAGCCAAGAGGTGAAGCCTTTCCGTCAACAAAGAAATAGAAGGATTTAATGGGGTATAGGTTGTTTGTCTTGTCCTGCTCCTTCCTTAATATATCACCAATGTAATAGACAAAGCCCAAATCACCGCCAAAGCCTGCTTTCTGTTTTTTTATATTCCCGGTTGGTGTAAGAATTATCCCTGTGGTTTTTGTCCCTGCAAAGGCAAAGCTTGCAAATAAAATAAACAAAAGGGATATCGGAAGCCTACGCACTCTTTTCTAAAAGCCAGGTAGAGGAGAGCTTTTCTCTTACAACCTCTTCTGTAATTACTATCTCTTTAACCTCTGATGATGGAATTTCATACATAAGATCAAGCATTATCTCCTCCATTATGGAACGAAGTGCCCTCGCCCCTGTTTTTCGTAAAAAAGCTATCTCAGCAATTGTTTTTATGGCAGATTTCGTAAAGGAAAGATGTGTTTTTTCAAAGGAAAAGAGCTTTTTGTATTGCTTTATTAAGGAATTTCTTGGTTCCTCCAAAATTCTTATCATATCATCTAATGTTAAAGGGGAAAGAATGCTAACCAAAGGAAGCCTTCCTACAAATTCTGGGATAAGACCATATTTTAGCAGGTCATCGGGGATAAGCCTTGAAAGATAAGGGGAAAAACTCCCCTCTTTTAATCCCTTTCCAAACCCAATGGATTGCTTTCCCAACCTTGATTTGACAACATCCTCAAGCCCAATAAATGCACCACCGCAGATAAACAATATCTTGCTTGTATTTATAGGAACAAGCTCCTGATGGGGATGTTTTCTTCCCCCCTGGGGTGGAACATAGGCAATCGTTCCCTCTAAAATCTTAAGCAATGCCTGCTGGACACCCTCTCCAGAGACATCCCTGGTAATAGAAGGCGAATCCTGGCTTTTTCTTGCAATCTTGTCTATTTCGTCAATATATATAATCCCCTTTTCTGCCCTTCTTACATCACCATCAGCAGATTGGATAAGCCTTAGCAAGATATTTTCCACATCCTCTCCCACATATCCTGCCTCGGTTAATGATGTGGCATCTGCAATACAAAATGGGACATTTAGTATTCTGGCAAGGGTTGAAGCAAGAAGGGTCTTCCCTGTGCCGGTTGGACCAATAAGGAGGATGTTTGTTTTTTCAATTTCAACATCATCTTCTAAATTGCTTGTTATCCTTTTATAATGGTTATATACAGCCACGGACAAAACCTTCTTTGCCCTCTCCTGTCCAATAACATATTTATCAAGAAATGCCCTTATTTCCTTTGGCCTAAAGAGGACAAATCTCTTTTCCTTCTTTTGTTTTTCTTCACTTATTGCATTATTACAAGATTTAATACATTCGTTACAGATGAATATTCCTGGCCCAGCTACCAGCCTTTCTACCTCATCCCTTCCCCTTCCACAAAAGCTACATATTAGATTATCCCTATCTCCATAGCGATACATAAATAAAATATAATCTTAATCTAGGCTTTATGTCAATAAAAAAATCCGTTTTTCTCCAATTTTTTAAGCTTTTCAAGCTGGTATGAGGAATCTTTGGCTAATTGGATAAGGTTTTCAACAAGGCTCTCTTTTTCTATTTCCTCTGGATTTGTTAGGATGCCTGCAAGGAATAGGCAATTTAGCAATTCTTCAAAAAATTCCTTGTTAAAATAAAGGATGCCCTGATATTCATTAACCTGGATATACCTTTTAACAAGGCTATCATCCAATAGCCCAGCTAGATCAGCATCCCAATTGAGATGAGATGATAGAATAGAAAATAATAGGGCTTCCCTTTCGCTACATTCTATTTTTTCCTTTCTTTCATAAAGATACCACAATGATAAAACATCCAAAAATCTAATGTATTTTTGGGGAATCCTTTCCCTTATTTCTTCCTTAAGAGAAAATTTCTCTATCTCGTAGTCAATATTAAAAACACCCCTTCCATTAAGAAAGGAACAGAAAGAACCTATCCTTCCATCCTTATCAAAAACCTCCCTAAAATCAAGGAATATGTGGTATTTAAAGGCAGAAAGCTCAATATATAAGCCCTTTTCGGAAAGCTCGCATCCTTTCCTTATATATTCCAAGCCAGATACATAATCTTTAAAAATATAATAATAGCCATCATCCCTCTTTAAAGAAAGGCAATCTACCAAATCCCTCTGAATAAGCCTTTTGCCTTCAAGCCTGGCAGAGGATACCTTAATCCAGCCCGAGGTGGTTGCATATCTGTTGTGATATACAATAATCGCCCTTTCATTTCCACCTCTATTTGTGTAGGCAAAGACATCCTCATTTACATAACCCCCATTTGTCCAGAAATCAAAAAGATAAAAATTAGAGACACCGCTAAATAAATATCGTTTTTTAAGGAGAGGAAATATCTCCCTTTTATGCCTTTCAACTACGCTTAAATCTGGTGTTTCATCCCAATATGGCCTTTTATACTCCATCCCATACTTCTCTTTTAATCCTTCAATCTGGCCATGGGAAAACATGGGAAGGCCAGGCAGGGTTACCATCATTAAGCAGGTGCCAAAATATTTATCATCCTTGCCAAATTGGGCAATTGCGGTCTCTTCATCGGGATTGCTCATAAAATTGACAAACCTCTCTAAAATCATAGGGTTATACTCCAAGACATTCTTAATCACAGAGCGATACTTTGCATTATCCTCTTGCTTTAGCATATTCATAAATGCAGAGTTATAGACCCTGTGCATACCCAATGTTCTCACAAAATAACCCTCCATAAGCCAGAATGCCTCTGCCAGAAGGAGGGTATCGGGAACCTCTTGTGCAACCCTATCTACCACCTCTTTCCAGAATTCCTGGGGAAATGCCTTATCAAATTCGCTTTTTCTCATCCCAAATTCTGCCCTTGAGGGAATTGCACCACCAGAGCCTGGCTCGGGAAACCAAAGCCTCTGATAATGGAATTTTGTAAGGGTCATTGCCGCATCAAATCTAATAATGGAAAACTTCCTTGCACAATGAAGGATTGTCTGGATAACCGCCTCCCTTACCTCTTCCTTTAAAAAATTTAGCTGGGCTGTGTCATTCCAGGGCATATGGGTTCCATCGTTTCCGTGATAGATATATTTTGTATCTCCTGTCCAATGGTCAACCCGCTTAAAGACAACCGCCGCATCGCTTCTTGTCCAATATCCATCTTCAATATAAATCCCGACCCGATTGTCTTCGGAAAGATTAGGGCCAGAAAAGCTATATCTGGGAAAGGGTGGATAATCTAGCTGGATAAACCAATTGGGATGTTCAATTACCCATTTTGAATAAATGCCAATGTGATTAGAAACCATATCACCGGCTAATCTTATTCCCCTCTGCCAACAACGGCTTTTAAGATTTTGGAAGGCATCTTCTCCCCCTAAATCCTGGGCAATAACATAATCATAAAGTGAATAGGCAGAGGATACCGCCTCAGGATTTCCCGTCATTTGCTTAATTTTTGATGAAGCATTTGATCTCTCCCAAAGCCCAATGAGCCAGATTGCATTAAAGCCATAGCTTGCCAGTTCATCCAATTCACTATCAGGAACATCATCAAGCCTTCTAATCCATCTTCCATATTTTTTGGATAATTGAGCAAGCCAGACATATGTATTTTTAGCAAGCATAACCACCTTTGGCATCCAAAAAGCATCTTTGCTAAACCTTTCATAATCAGGACCAAATCCCCTTAAAAAATCCCCTTTAAAATCTAAGACCTCAAGGGGTGCTTTTCCCATCATCCTTAAAGCCTCTTCCTCTTTTATCAAGTCAAGGGCAAGGAGGAGGCTCTCTAATAGCTCCTTTGTAAGGAGATGTGCCCAATTATCCTTGATATATAAAAGCTGTCCACTTAATGAATTCGGAAAGAGCCTTTGCGGTGTCTTCAACATTTCGGGTAGGCTCTGGTTAAATGGACCAAATATAGGCTTTTCCTTAAAATATTCAAAGATATAGCCTTTTATTTCCTTGTATTTTATCCTTTTAAGTGAAAAAAGCCTTTTGTATAAAAAAAATGATGGGTTTTCATAGGCTAGGGATAAAAGGAGAAGCTCCTCAATAAAATCCTTTCTTTCTAATGAAAATTCCTCTGTAAATTTAAAAAGGGTATCCTCAAAAAAAGAAACCCTATTGGCTATCCAGACAAAGCTATCATTAAATACATTTCCTTCCTTTTCCTCTCTATAGCTTAAACAAACATAGTGAAATATCCGATGAATCAAGATAATGGCATTAAGAGAGGATGCACTTCCCTGCAGGGCTTTGGCAATCTTTCTTATGGAATAAAGGGAAAAATCAAAAATTTGATATTTTTTCCTTGCCTTTATATGAATATGAAATATATCTTTCATCTTTAATTTTTTTAAAAAATCCTTGACCT
>JBFLYE010000161.1:800-14951 GCA_040756715.1 bacterium | reverse complement strand
CTTGACCTTTACTAAAATAGAATAATAAGATATAAAGATATAAATTGTAAATCTTAAAATTTAATAAAAATTTAAACTTTACAATTAAAATCAAGGTTTTCTGATGGTAAGGCTTTATAACTTCTTTTGTTTCAATGACTTAAGAGTTATTCACAGGGTTAATAACCTGTGGATAAAAAGGGGCCTTGAAAAACAAGGAAATATTCTTAAGATAAAAAAACAAGTTCTTTATTTTAAAGAGAATATAAAAACCTGTTAATAACTTGTTAAAAATGGAAAAAGAGTTTTGGGAAGAGGCATTAAACATCCTTAAAAAAGATATTCCCGAGGAAAAGTTTGAGCTTTGGCTTAAACCAATAAAACCCCTGACAATAGTTGACAATAAATTTAAAATCGCCATTCCCAATAAATATTTTAAGGATCAGCTTGAGGGGTGCTATAAAAACGCTTTAGAAAAAACCCTTTCAGGGCTTATAAATAACCCTATTTCCCTTGATTATGTGGTTGATAAATCTATTAAGGATACATTTATTAAAAAAATAGATAACATAAAAAGCAAGCTTACCCCACCATTTCCCCTAACCCTAAATCCAAAATATACATTTAAATCCTTTGTGATTGGAGAGAATAATAGGTTTGCCCATGCAGCATCCTGGGCGGTTGCTGAAAAGCCAGGCCATGCCTATAATCCTTTGTTTATCTATGGTGGTGTTGGTTTGGGAAAAACCCATCTTATGCAGGCAATCGGAAGCCATATATTCTCAAAAAATCCTTCCTTAAAGATAATTTATGTATCAACCGAGCAATTTACAAATGAGTTTATTGATTCTATACAATTTAATCAGCCTTTAAAATTCAAAGAAAAGTATAGAAATATAAATACCCTCTTAATTGATGATATTCAATTTTTACAAGGAAAAGAGCAAACACAGGATGAATTCTTCCATACATTTAATACCCTTTATGAATCGGGAAGGCAGATGGTTTTAACCTCTGATAGGCCACCAAAGGATATTCCAACTATTGAGGAAAGGTTGAGATCAAGGTTTGAAAGTGGCTTAATGACAGACATTCAACCACCAGATCTGGAGACAAGAATAGCAATTTTAAAAAGGATAACAGAGAATGAAAATATAAAAATAGATGAGGATATCCTTCATTTTATAGCAGGTAAAATAAAAACCAATATTAGGGAATTAGAGGGTGTAATGATTAGGGTAATTGCCCGCTATATATTAGAGGGAAAAAAAATTACCCTTAAGATTATTGAAGAAATATTAAAGGATATGGTCTCTAAAAAGGATGATTTAAATATTTCTATATCCACTATACAAAAAAAAGTAGCCAAATACTTTAATATAAAAATTGAAGATATAAAAGCAAAAAATAGAAGCTCATCAAATATTCTTCCCAGGCATATTGCGATGTATCTTTGTAAAAAATTAACAAATTTCTCCCTTCCCGAAATTGGAAGGGAATTTGGAGGAAAAGACCATACAACCGTCCTTTATGCTTGTAATAAAATAGAAAAAAGACTTCAATATAATAAAGACCTAAAAATAACCATAGATAATTTATCAACAAGCATATCTGAATAACCTTTTAATAAAAAAATTATTATTTTTATTAACAAATGGCTGTTAATAATAAGTATTTAAAATATAAAATAAAAGTAGACTTATTAAGATTTTCACATTATTATTATTATTTATGAAAATAATTTCTAAAAAAGAGATATTACAGGATCAATTTCAAAAAACCTTGATTTCTAATCTCAAATCGCCTATACCTATATTAAATAATATCTTTTTTGAAGCAAAAGATGGATATTTAACCACTATTGGGACAGATATGAATATGTCTATAAAATATAAACAAAAAATAGATATAGAAAAAGATGGTTCTATCCTCCTTCCAGGAAGAAAACTTACCGAGATTATAAATAATTTAGAGGATGAAATTATAATAGAGGTAGATAATCTAAAAACAAAAATAAGTTCTAAGGGCTCTATATTTCATCTTACAGGAATACCACCTGAGGAATTTCCAAGCTTTCCAAAGATTAAATGGGATATAGAATTTAATATTCCCCCAAATCTTTTACTAGAGATGATAAGAATGGTTATATTTTCAGCCTCACAGGATGAAACACTTATCCCATTTTGTGGAATATATTTAGAATTAGGGAATAATAAAATAAAAATGGTAACAAGTGATAAATATAGATTAAGTGTTATCTCAGATAATTTAGAAATAAAAGATAGTATAAGTATTATAATTCCTATAAAGGCCGTTTATGAGATAATAAAGGTATTAAGGGGTATTGAGAAGGATATAAAGGTTTATATTTCTGATAAGGAAATAGGAATAGAGACAGAAAATATATTGTTTATCTCAAGGCAATTAGAGGGGAAGTTTCCCGATTATAATAAAATCATTCCCAAAGAGCCTTTAAGGGAAATTGAATTAGATAGGGATATATTTCATTCTGTTTTAAGAAGGATATCCCTTATCAGCCAAGAGGGAGATAATTCTTCCAAATTTATTACAGAAAAAAATAGGCTTTTTATTACCGCAGAAAGTAGTTTAGGTGATGTAAGAGAGGAAATAGAGATAGATTATAAAGGTGATGAATTTAGTATTTTATTTAATCCAAAATATATCCTTGATGTTTTAAAAAATATTTCTAATAATAAAATCATATTCGCTGTTTCTAATAATATAGATAAAGGGATTATAAAAATTAAAGATAACCCTAACATTATCTATATCATTATGCCGGTAAGGGAATAAATGTTTAGCTTTAATAAAAAAATGAAATTCGAAATAAAAAAAATTCAAATAACTAAAATTAAAAATTCAAAACAATATAATTTAGAGGAACGAATATTATTTCGTGCTTCCTGCTATGGATGTTATCACCACCCATACAAATGCAGATTTTGATGCCATTGCCTCTATTGTTGCCGCAGCCAAGCTTTATCCATCTGCAAAGAAGGTTTTATCTGGTTCTTGTGAAGCTGTAGTAAAAAACTTTCTTTTTCAAAATCCCCAGGGGATTTTAAAATCAAAACAGATAAGCTTAAAGGATATAAAAAGGCTTATCCTTGTTGATACAAGGGAGAAAAGAAGGATTGGGAAATTTTCACAAGTTAAGGATATTCCTATTTATATCTATGATCATCACCCAAACCAGCCAGATGATATATCAGGAAACAGGGTAATAACAAAGGAATATGGAGCAACCATTACCATACTTTTAGAAATTTTAAGAAAAAAAAGGATAGAGATCACAAAAGAGGAGGCATCCTTGTTTTGCCTTGGGATATATGAAGATACAGGCTCTTTAACATTTCCAACCACAAGAAAAGAGGACATATCCTCTGTTTTATGGCTTCTTAAGAAGGGTGCAGACCTTTCTTTTGTTTCATCGTATCTAAACACAGCTCCCAGCAAGGATGAAATTATCCTTCTTTCAAAACTACTTGCATCCACAAGGGTTTATAAGATAAACAATATTGATATTGCATTTTCCTTTTTAAAAATAGATAAATATATTGGCGATTTGGCTATCCTTGCCCATAGAATGATGGATATAGAAGGATTTTCTTGTTTGTTTATCCTGATTAAAAAAGAAGAGCATATCCATATTATTGCAAGGTCAAGAATAAAAGATATAGATGTGGGAGCGATTCTTTCTGATTTTGGGGGAGGTGGTCATCCTGAGGCAGGTTCGGCAACCATAAAAGAGAGGTCTATTTTAGAGCTAAAAAGGATGCTTATTTCAAGGATAAGGAGGAATAAAAGAAACCTTTTGTTTCTCATAGAGGCAAAGGTTCCTTCTTTCCTTCGTGATTTTATAGATGAGGCATCTAAATTGGCAGATGAAATGAAGGTTTCTTGCTATATTATTGGCGGGTTTGTAAGGGACCTGATTATGGGAAAAGTCTCAAAAAGCCTTGATATTTTGATTGTGGGAGATGGAATATTGTTTGCAAAAAAATTAAGCGAGAGGCTTTCTTTGGATTGTATTTTTCACCCTAAGTTCAAAACAGCACAAATTTTAAAAAACGGAATAAAGATAGATATTGCTACATCTCGCTCTGAGGTCTATAGGCATCCAGGGGCCCTTCCCCTTGTAAAGGAGGCATCCTTAAAAAAAGATTTAAAACGCCGGGATTTTACCATGAATACCTTAGGGATTTTTTTAAACAAAAGGGGAAAGGGAAACCTGATAGATGTTTATGGAGGTTGTGATGACATTAAGAATAAAAGAATAAAAATTCTCCATAAAAAAAGCTTTATTGATGATCCAACAAGGATTTTGAGGGCGGTAAGGTTTGAATCGCGCTTGGGATTTAAGATGGATAGAGAAACAGAAAAGGAAGCATTTGAGGCGATAAAGAATGGCTGTTTATCACAGATAAGCAAACCTAGGATAAGAAATGAGCTTTGGCTTATCTTGTCTGACGAAAGACCCCAGAAGGCTTTTTTGCGTCTTTCTAAATTAGGTGGCTTAAATTTTATTCATCAAGGTTTGAGGGTAAATAAAAATGGATTTTTAAGGGCCAGGGAGGCTTTGCTTCAGGCATCAATCCTTGAGGATGAAATAGACATATCCCTGCTTCATCTCCTTGTCCTTGTGGATTCTCTTACAAAAGAGGAGGCAGAAAAATTTCTTTTTAGATTAAGGTTTTCTTCTAAAATAAGAAGGGATGTTTTAAGGATAAAGGAGGACAAAGAAATTCTTTTGTTCTTAAAGAATAAAAGCCTTAAAAATAGCGCAATTTATGAGAGGTTAAACAAGATGCCCCTTGAGGGCTTGGTCTTTATAATGTCAAAGACAAGGAGCATTATTATAAAAAAAAGGGTATTTTTATTCCTTATTGTGCTTAGAAAGACCTCCCTTTATCTTACCGGTGATTACCTAAAAAAGAGGGGAATTAAGCCTGGTCCTATATATAAAAAGATATTAAGGGAACTCTTTTATCTTAAATTGGATGGGAAGATAAAGACCAAAGATGATGAGGTAAAATTCCTTGACAAATTCTTAAAATCTTGATATATTTAAATTAAATGGCAAAAATAGATGGATTATTAAAAGAGCTTCTTGAAAGAAAGGGTTCTGACCTTCATATAAAGGCAGAAGAGCCGCCAATATTTCGGATAAATGGAAGGCTAACAAAGCCCAATACCCAAAAGCTTACCGCTAATGATACAAAAAATATCCTATACGAGATATTAAACGATGAGAGAAAAAGAATCTTTGAAGAAACAATGGAGCTTGATATTGCCTATACGCCAGAGGGTTTTGAAACAAGGTTTCGGATGAACCTTTTCTGGCAGAGGGGTTTTGTGGGTGCGGCGATCAGGGCAATTCCATTAAATATTCCAACCATTGAAGAGCTTGAGCTTCCTTTAACATTAAAGGACATAGCCATTAAGCAGAGGGGAATATTTTTGGTTACAGGTCCAACCGGCTCTGGAAAGTCAACCACCCTGGCAGCAATGGTAAATTATATAAACTCAAAAAGGAGGGGGAATATTATTACCATTGAAGATCCAATAGAATTTGTTTATAAGGATAATCTTGCCAGCATAAGCCAGAGGGAGCTTGGTGTAGATACAAAGAGCTTTGCCGATGCCCTAAAGGCTGTGATAAGGGAGGATCCTGACATCATCCTGGTTGGTGAGCTAAGAGACCTGGAAACAATCTCTGCCGCTGTAACAGCTGCAGAGATGGGGCACCTCGTTTTAACAACCCTCCATACAACCGATGCTGTTTCAACCATAAATAGAATAATAGATGTATATCCGCCTGATCAGCAGGCACAGGTAAGGGCACAGCTTGCCATGACCATTCAGGGCGTTCTTTCCCAGACGCTTCTTATTAAGGCAGATGGAAAGGGAAGGATTGTTGCTACAGAGCTTATGGTGGCAAATACAGGTGTAAGAAGCCTTATAAGGACAGGCAAATCAGAGCAGATATATTCTATTATCCAGGCAGGTGCAAAATTTGGAATGCAAACCCTTGACCAGAGCCTTTTAAATCTAACAAGAAGGGGTATTGTTTCTTATTCTGAGGCAATACAAAAGACATCAAACCCAGCAGATTTTGAACAAAGGGCATTAAGGATGGGAATAGCGTTATGAATTGTAAGTTGCAAATGGTAAATTGCAAATTTCAAATTTACAATTTAGGAGCGAAGCGACTTTGATTATTGAGAAGCTTTTGGAGTTGATGCTGAAGAAGGAGGCTTCTGACCTCCATATCAAGGCACATTCCTCGCCCCTTCTTAGGATAGCCGGAGATCTTATATCTTTAAAAGAAATAAGGCCCTTTACCCAGGAGGAGGCAGAGAGCCTATCTTTGGCATTGCTTACAGATGCCCAGAAGGAGAGGTTCAAGAAGGACCTCTCTCTTGATCTCTGTATGGACATAAAGAACCTCTCAAGGTTTAGGATGCATATATTCTATCAGCAAAGGAGCGTGGCTTCTGTGTTCAGGGCAATTCCATATAAAATCCCAACCATGGATGAGCTAAAAATCCCTTCTGTGGTAAAGAGCCTATGCACAAGACCAAGGGGGATGATTCTGGTAACAGGCCCTGCCTCATCTGGAAAGTCAACCACCCTGGCAGCTTTAATAGATTTTATAAATGAAAATAGCACCTCACATATTGTTACGGTTGAGGATCCCATTGAATTTGTCCATTCATCTAAAAAGGCTGTTATAAATCAGAGGCAGGTTGGTTCTGATACATTAAGCTTTAAAGATGCCTTAAAGCATATGTTTCGTCAAGACCCTGATATAATTCTTATTGGTGAAATGAGGGACTTAGAGACAATTCAAACAGCCATTACCGCGGCAGAGACAGGACACCTTGTTTTGGCAACCCTTCATACACCAGATGCAACCCAGACAATAGATAGAATAATAGATGTTTTCCCTCCCCATCAGCAACAACAGGTGCGTATTCAATTAGCCGCAAACCTTCAGGGTATTGTCTCCCAGGTTCTTTTGAAAAGGGCTGATGGCAAAGGAAGAATTGCCGCATTTGAGATTTTGATCGCTGTTCCTGCGGTAAGAAATTTAATCAGGGAGGGCAGAACATATCAAATTCCCTCATTTTTACAGGTGGGAAGGAGGCAGGGAATGGTCTCTTTGAATCAATCCCTTATTGACCTCTCAAAAGAAGGTCTGATTAGCCCAGAGGAGGCTATAAGCAAAGCCACAGATGTTGCCGAGCTTCTTTCTGTAATAACAGGAGAAGGGGAAGCAAAATAAAAATCAAAAGTCAAAATTTAAGGTAAAGATTTTTTTAAAAAATGACGATATATAATTAAGGGATGAGTGAATTAAGGAAGGATCCGATATTGGGAAGGTGGGTTATTATTGCCTCGGAAAGGGGGAAAAGACCTGGCGCATTTGAAAAGCCTCCAGAAAAAACAGATGTTGGTAGTTGCCCATTTTGCCCTGGAAATGAATGGATGACACCAAAGGAGATTTATAGCATAAGAAAACCCGGCTCAAAACCAGATGAAAGAGGATGGGATATAAGGGTTGTTCCCAATAAATTCCCAGCTTTGGGCATCGATGAAAAATTGGCAAAAAAGGGAAGGGGTGTATATGATATAATGATAGGGTATGGTGCCCATGAGGTTATTATAGAAACGCCGGATCACCATAAGCATATTAAGGATCAATCCCTTGATGAGATAAAGAATGTTATTTTTACTCTTCAGCACAGAATTGAAGATTTACATAAAGACCTTAATATGAGGTATGTCCTTGTCTTTAAGAATAAGGGCATAGAGGCAGGTGCATCTCTATTTCATCCACATACCCAGCTTATTGCAACGCCTGTTACGCCAAGGACTGTAAAGGGAGAATTGCAAGGTGCAGAAGCCTATTTTAAAGCAAAAGAGAGGTGTCTCTTCTGCGATATTATGGAGGAAGAACTTTTCCTTGAGAAAAGAATAGTCTCTGAGAACGATGGATTTGTTGCATTCTGTCCATATGCCTCAAGGTTTCCCTTTGAGATATGCATCCTTCCCAAGCACCACGATATAGACTTCCATTCTGAGGCTGTAAAAAAGAACAATAATTTATTGGCAGAGATTTTTTCTATAGTCTTTAAGAAGCTTGCTACCTGCCTTAATGACCCTCAATATAACTATATTATCCATACCGCACCCAACAGGTTTGCCAGAAGGGGTTATTGGCAGACATTGAATGAGGATTTTCACTGGCATATTGAGATAATGCCAAAGCTTACTAGGGTTGCCGGGTTTGAATGGGGAAGCGGGTTTTATATAAACCCAACGCCGCCAGAGGAGGCAGCAAAGGCATTAAGGGAAGCAGATTTACCATGAAAACATTGTATCTCTCATTTCTATGGCACCTCCATCAGCCATTCTATAAGGATAGCCTTACAAATTCATATACCCTTCCCTGGGTAAGGCTTCATTCAACAAAGGGCTATTATGATATGGCATCTATCCTTGAGAAATTTCCAAATATTAAGGCAACCTTTAACCTTACACCATCCCTTTTGTCCCAAATTAGGGATATTGCAAAGAATGATGTAGCTGATTACCATTATGAAATAAGCAAAAAACCTGCTAATTCTTTAACCGACGATGATAAAATATACCTCCTTTCAAACTTTTTCTTATGCAATTGGGAGACAATGGTTTTTCCATATCCAAGGTTCAAGCAATTATTGCAGAAGAGGGGAAAAAATGTATCAATAAATGAGATTAAAAAGAGAATAAATGAATTTTCCGAGAGGGATATAAGAGACCTCCAGGTTTTTTATAACCTAAGCTGGTTTGGATTTAAGGCAAGGGAGGATGAATTTATAAATAACCTTTTTATAAAAGGCGAAGATTTTACAGAGAATGAAAAGCAAACACTCCTTAAAAAACAAAGGGAAATAGCTGCATCAATAATTCTAAAATACAAAAATCTTCAGGATAAAGGTCAAATTGAAATTTCAACCAGCCCATTCTATCACCCAATCCTACCTTTACTTATGGATGGAAAGAGGGGAGGGTTTGATTTGAAAGAGGATGCAAAAGCTCAGCTCGAAAATGCTATAAGCCTTTATTCTGAAATGTTTGGAAAGCCTCCCAGGGGTATGTGGCCACCCGAGGGTGGTGTTTCGGATGAGATATTCCCCCTTCTTTCGCAATCTGAAATTTCCTGGTGTGCAACCGATGAGGAGATTCTTTTTAATACAATTCCAAACCTAGGTAGGCATTCAATATACAAGATGTATGAGCTAGAGGGGGTAAAGGTATTCTTCAGGGACAAAAACCTTTCAAATTTAATATCCTTTGTCTATTCACAGAATAAGCCAGAGAATGCTATTTCTGATTTTATCAGTCATCTCAAGAGAATAAGGGATTATGTCTCTGCTATCCCTGGTGAGCATATAGTAAGCATAATCCTTGATGGTGAAAACCCTTGGGAATACTATAAGGATGGTGGAGAGGCATTCCTTTCTGGAATATATGAGGAATTGTCAAGCCTTTCTGATCTAAAGACAATAACATTCTCTGAATTCGCAAATATAGCAAAAGAATCTACAAAACTTACCAATATATACCCAG
This sequence comes from bacterium, assembly GCA_040756715.1. Lineage (NCBI taxonomy): Bacteria > bacterium. The sequence goes on along the minus strand of JBFLYE010000161.1, from coordinate 5,333 downwards.
GCAGCTGGATTGACCATTCCTTTAGAATTTGGAGGGGAAAGATAGAAAAGGATAAGGCTTGGGATTATCTTAAAAATACAAGGGATGAGCTTATAAGAAATATGCCAAATAACAAAAGTGCATGGGAGGAGATATATATTGCAGAAGGCTCTGATTGGTTCTGGTGGTATGGCGATGATTTTGAGTGTTCACAGGATGATATCTTTGACCTTATCTTTAGAACACACCTTAAGAATGTCTATAAAATCATGGGAAAAACACCTCCCTTCTATCTTGATGAGGCAATAACAAAGCCAAAATTTATAAAGCCCCTAACCTTTCCTATTCATTCTATCTCTCCTATAATAGATGGAAGGATAACCAGCTATTATGAGTGGCTATGTGCAGGCAGCTATGAGATAAGCTTTTCTGGCGGAACAATGCATTATTCAGAGAATAGGATAAAGAAGATAATGTATGGCTATGACCTTAAAACCCTTTATATTGCTATTGATGTGCTCAATCATTTTTTAGAGAATGAGTTTTTGGTAATAAATATAGAGACAAAGGCAAGGTATAAGGTAATAGTTTCAAAAAATGGAAAGGGAGAGCTATTTGAGATTGCATCTGAGGGAAGCTTGATAAAAAAGGAAGATTTAGAGAATATAGCATTTTCTAAAATATTAGAGCTAGCTATTCCTTTTGAGATTATCTCTGTAGGTCAAAAGGAGGAGGTAAGGTTCACAGTATCATTGGAAAGAAGCGGGATGGTTATTGAAAATTGGCCAAAATCCGGTTATATATCAATGTTTGTTCCCACCCCTGAATATGAAGCAATGAAATGGTCATGTTAATGAGAGTCAGGAGTCAGGAGTCAGGGGTCAGGGGTTACAAAATTCGCAATTCACATTCCGCATTCCGCATTCTAAATTCCGCATTCCAATGAATCTTCTCCTCTGTCTCCATTCCCATCAGCCGGTTGGGAATTTTTCCTATGTATTTGAGGATGCATATCAAAAGGCATACAAGCCATTTCTGGATGTATTTGAGAAGCATCCAGAGATAAAAATAAATCTCCATTATAGCGGATGCCTCCTTGAATGGCTTTTAGAAAATCACCCAGATTTCTTACAAAGAATAAAAAACCTTATAAGCGAAGGAAGGGTAGAAATTTTATCGGGTGGATTTTATGAGCCAATTCTTCCCATAATCCCCGAAGCCGATGCAAAGGCTCAGATTGAGATGATGGATGATTTTTTAAAAGCCCATTTTGATATAGAGCCAAAAGGTTTTTGGCTTTCCGAGAGGATTTGGGAGCCTTCTATTCCAAAGCTTGTTCCTTTTTTAAAATATACAACCATAGATGATACCCATTTTCTCTGGTCAGGGATTCCCATAGATAGCCTTTCTGGCTATTTTTTAACCGAAGAGCAGGGAAATACCCTAGGAATATTTCCTATTGATAAAAACCTACGCTATTTTATTCCATTTAGAAGACCAGAAGAGATCATAGATTATCTAAAGATAAAGCCTCCTGATGCTTGCTTGACAATGGGTGATGATGGAGAGAAATTTGGCCTTTGGCCTGGGACACATAAATGGGTATATATAGATGGATGGCTTGAAGCATTTTTCCAATTATTGGAGGAGAATAAAAACTGGCTTAAGACAGAGAGATTTAGCGAATACCTTGAAAAATTCCCTTCCTCTGGGAAGGTCTATATCCCCTGTGCCTCTTATGAGGAGATGACCGAATGGTGCCTTTTGACATTATCTTGCGAGAGGTTTCATAATGTAATTGAGGAGGCAAAAAGGATAGGGTTCTATGATAAAGCAAGGGAATTCTTAAAAGGGGGATATTTTAGGAATTTCTTTATAAAATACCCTGAGGCAGACCATTTGCATAAGAGGATGGTTTTTACCTCAAATATTATTGGAGAAAATAGAGAGGCAAGGAAATTTCTCTATAAGGCACAATGCAATTGTGGATATTGGCATGGTGTGTTTGGCGGGCTTTACCTTCCTCATTTAAGAAATAGCCTTTATTCAAACCTTATTAAGGCGGAGGGTTTTGTTAAAGATGTTGTTATAGAAAAAGACATTAACAATGACCTAAAGAATGAAATTTATATAAAAAAATCGCCCTTTAGCCTTATTATCGAGCCCTATAAGGGTGGAATTATCTCTGAAATAGATACAGGGGGTAAAAATATAACAGATATAATTTCAAGGAGAAAAGAGGCATATCACAGCTTTCTTAAGGAATGCCCAATTGAGGAGGAGTCTAAAACGCCAAGCATTCACGAGGTAAAGAAAGACCTATCCTCTGCTTCTTCCTTTCTCTTCTATGACCAATATACCCACAATTCTTTACAAGACCATATATTTTCTCCCGATACAGGGTTAAAGAATGTAAAAGAAGGCTCTATTGCCTGGCTCTTTAAGCCCTATGAAAAGCCTTATCGCTATCAAATCAAGGATTCTAATGTTTTGCTTTCATATTGCGATGAAAATATTTCAATCTCTAAGGAAATTATTTTACACAAGGATTCCCTTGAATTTAAATACAAAACAAAGGGGATTTCTGGGTTGTTTGGCGTTGAATTTTGTTTTTCTATTATTGATGATAAAGAGGAAGAAATAAGGGGGAAAAGGATAGAAATGGATAATATAATTATAAAAAGCAATAAAGATGTTATATTCTGGAAGATACCTCTATACACGGTTTCCCAATCAGAAAGATGTTTTGATGTAATCCAACAAGGCCTTATCATAATGGCAACAATTTTACTTGAAAAAAATACATCTTTTGATGTAAATTATAAAATAGAGGTGAAAGGATGATTAAGGCAGAAGAGGCAAGGGAGGGAAGGGTTGTAATGGTAGATGGAAAGCTCTATAGGGTCTTGAATCTTGAATTTGGAGGTGCGGCAAAGGCAGGAAGGATTGTCCATCTAAAGATTCAAAATATTGAGAATCAATCCATAACCCAGGCAACCTTCCATGGAAATGACCTGATCGAGGATGTAACATTAGATAAGTATCCTATGGAATACATCTATAACGATGGCTTAAATTATTATTTTATGAACAAAGAGACATATGAGCAATTTGCTCTCCCATCTTCTGTGGTGGGAGGCATTAGCCAATATCTTAAGGAGAATACAGAGATTATGGTTGAATTCTATGATGGAAAGCCTGTAAACATTGATTTTCCAAAGACAATTACACTTAAGGTAGAAAGCACAGCCTCTGCTATCCATGAGGGCTCATCTGGTGCTCCATTTAAGAGTGCAACCCTGGAGAACAATATGGAAATTCTTGTCCCCCAATTCATAAAGGAGGGAGATGTTATAATCGTTGATACAGCATCGGGGAAATATGTGGATAGGGTAAAAAAATCATAATCGTTTAGTATTCTGAATAAAATCCTTGAAAAACGAGAAATTATTTAAACGAAAAATTTTGGTTATTCTGGTATTCGTAGTCACAGTTCTTGCAATTCTTATTGCCTGCGCTTCAGGCAAAGTTTCTTTCGAAGAGGCAAAAATATTTGGATATGCTCCTGAAATACTAGTGATTTTAGTTGTTTTTTTATCTTTTTCTAAACAGCTTTGTGCAATTCCGCAAGAAGAGATTAGTAGAAAACATACCAACTTCAAAAATTCGTTCTGTGGCAATGGGTTTTGCTGAACTTACCGGTAAAGCAAAACAAAGATTCCCCTTAAAAAGTCCGTTAACTTATACTGATTGCGTATACTATAGGTTTACAATAGAAAAAGAACAAGAAGATTCCGAGGGAAGAAGTTATTGGGAAGTTGTAAAGGAAGAAAAATCTACGAATTATTTCTATATTGAAGACGATACGGGTAAGATACTGGTTGACCCATTAGATGCGGAAGCAATCTTACCGGTTGATTACCAACATGTCGATGCAACGGGTGGTGGAGAAATACGCTACACAGAGTGGTATATTCAACCGGATGAACAGGTATATGTTTTAGGCACAGTAAGAAAATTTAAAGATGCTGTTTTAGACCGTAAAAAGAAGCTTCGGGAAAGACTCCGTAGCTTAAAAAAAGACAAAGAGAAACTTAAACAGTTTGATGTCGATAAAAATGGCCAGATAAGTATTGAAGAATGGGATAAAGCGCGCGAGCAAATAGAGCAAGGATTATTCGAAGAAGAACTTAAACAACCCCAAAAACCTGAAGATGATATTGTTATTGCAAAAGGTGATACAGAAAAAACATTTGTTATTTCAGATAAAAGCGAGAAAGAGGTAAGGAAAGAGCTGGGAATAGAAAATATTGCTTTGATTTTTATTATGGGTTTTTGCTTACTCATCACGATGGGTATATCGCTGTTAGCAAAGTCATGTCTACCATAGAAATTTGCAATTCGGTGGGAAATTTTTCGTAAGGATTAAAGGAGGGAAAAATGGGTATGTTTATTTATTTATAGTTAATTCCATAACGCTTTACAAAATGTATGTGTTTAGATAATCTTAAGGAAAACTTTATAAAATTATGAATTTTGAATGTTGAATTTTGA
>JBFLYE010000161.1:0-790 GCA_040756715.1 bacterium | reverse complement strand
AATTTAGAATTCAAAATTTCTTAAAAGGTGGATGAATTTTTAACAGATAAACACAACCCTATCTATTTTTGCACTAAGTAATGGAAGATACTATAATTGTGGGGTTGATTGCGATTGGGTTGATCATTTATCTAGTTGGTATCTACAACCAACTTATTCAAGTAAGGGTAAACATAGACAAATCCTGGGCTAATATTGAAGTACTTCAAAAACAGCGCTATGATGAAATACCAAAACTTGTAAAAGTATGCGAAGGTTATATGAAATACGAACGAGAAACATTAGAAAAGATAACATTAGCAAGAACAAAATTCTTAGAAGCAAAAACACCCTCTGAGATTGCAAAGGCAGATACAGAACTTGCCGGTGCATTAAAATCTTTATTTGGCGTGGCAGAGAATTATCCCGAACTTAAAGCAAACGAGAACTTCATGCAACTGCAAAATAGAGTCTCTTATTTAGAAAGTCAAATTGCAGACCGACGAGAGTTCTATAACGATTCGGTTACTATATTCAACACCCGCATCCAACAGATACCGGATGTTTTTATAGCAAACATCTTGAAATATACGCCAAAAGAAATGTATAAAGTCTTGGAAGGAGAAAAAGTATCACCAGAAATAAAATTCCAATTTCCTTAAAACCAATTTTGCTTGATGTTTTGTAACTATTCACCCTATCCATATTTAATCCCGATAGGAACAAGGGGTCTACCTGTAAAAACAAAGGATAATGCATCAATGACATTTTGTCCTTGTTTTCTTATGGTAGATATGTAACCTCTAATAAA
>JBFLYE010000160.1 GCA_040756715.1 bacterium | reverse complement strand
ACTTCTTTTCCTCTCATATTTTTCTCTTTCCGGTTCTACACCTTGAAGAGATATTATAAGAGGGCAAATGAATTTCCTATCTGCTTAAAATTGAATAGGGGTGGTAAATATGTCTATACCACGTGCGCTGTTGTGTACTTATTGTTTTAACAAATCTTTACCTTATTTTTGCAGAAAGAAGGCAGACCTTCATTTAATTTCAAGGCTTACATCTAATGCCTTTGCACTATGGGTTAAGGCTCCAATGGAGATAATATCTGGATTAAATCTGGCTATATCCTCTATATTTGATAAATTTATGCCACCTGAGACCTCTATCTTTATGTTTTTATCCTTTTTTCGTATCAGAGAAATTGCCTCTTTCATCTTTAAAATATCAAAATTATCAAGCATAATAATATCAGCACCTTGTGAGATTGCCTCCCTTACTTGCTCTAAATTTTCTGTCTCTACCTCTATCTTTTTCTTGGGATATTTCTTTTTTACCAAAAGAATTGCCTTTTTTATTCCACCGGCAATTTTTATATGATTATCTTTAATAAGAATCTCATCAAATAGACCAAATCTATGGTTATATCCACCACCTATTTTTACAGCATATTTCTCCATCCTTCTAAAGCCCGGAGTTGTTTTTCTTGTGTCATATATTTTAGAAGGAGATGCCTTTTGGACAAATTTTGAGGTAAGGGTTGCAATCCCAGATAGGCTTCCTAGAAAATTTAGGGTTGTTCTTTCACAGGAAAGGATGGATTCTCCACATCCGGTAAGTTCAAGGATAATTGAATCGGGTTTTACAATCTCTCCATCTTTAATTACTCGTTTTATCTTAATTTTAGAATCTACCTCCAAAAAGCACTTATTAGCAATATCAATTCCAGCTACAATCCCCTCTTCCTTTGCTATAATTTGGGCTGAAATAAAAGAACAATGGGCAATTGCAGAGGATGTAAGGTCTCTTTCTCCGATATCCTCCTTGAGTGCCATTTTTATAAGGGCTTTATCGCTTTCTGTTAGTTTATACATTTTAAAAATCCTAAATCATAAAATAGGATATTCTCCAGAAAAACAAGCTGTGCAATAATTGCTTGGGTTTTGGACACAAGAGAGCATTCCATCCAAAGAAATATACCTTACAGAATCCGCATTCATAAATTCCTCTATCTCTTTTAATTCTTTATTGTTTGCAATAAGCTCTTCCTTTTTTGGTGTATCTATGCCATAGAAACAGGAATATTTTATGGGAGGCGAGGAAATTCTAAGATGAACCTCAATTGCACCAGCATTTCTTATCATTTTTATTATCCTTTTACAGGTTGTTCCCCTGACAATTGAATCATCAACCACAACAACCTTTTTTCCTTGCAATACCTCAGGGACAGGGTTAAGCTTTATCTCAACACCTGCCTTTCTTATCTTTTGCTTTGGATAAATGAATGTCCTACCAATGTAATGGTTTTGGATGAGGGCAGATTCAAATGGAATCTTTGCGCTCTCTGAATAACCAAGGCCGGCAATTGTTCCTGAATCTGGAACAGAGATAACAATATCTGCTTTGACCCCTGCTTCTTTTGCCAGCTGCCTTCCAAGCCTTTTCCTTACACTATAAGGCTTTTCCCCAAAAATAAGGCTATCGGGACGGGAGAAATAGATATGCTCAAACACACAATATGCATTCCTTATTTTATAGGGAAGCTCATAATCACCTATTTTATATTGCATTCCATCAATAGCAATCTGGGAAGAAATTTTAACAAAATTAAAGGATTCTAGGCCATTTTTATCTATTACAACAATCTCACCAGGCTCCACATCCCTTATGTATTCTGCTTCAACCAGAGAAAAGGCACAGGTCTCGGATGAGATAAAAAAGGCATCCCTTTTTCTTCCCATAGATAGGGGTCTAAAGCCAAATGGATCCCTTACAGCAACAAGCTTATCCTTCAAAATGAAAAGGAGGGAATATGCACCTTTTATTAAGGAGAGGGAATAAACCAAAGCAGGGAGAAAATCCTTTTGTTTAGCCCTTGCTATCCTGTGGAGAATTACCTCAGAGTCTGATGTTGTCTGGAATATTGCTCCCTCCCTTTCAAGCCTTCCCCTTAAATGGCCACTATTTACTATATTCCCATTGTGGCAAAGGCCAATCTGTAAGCCTCCATTGTATGTGATTAGAAATGGTTGTGCCTCCTCTATCCTTGAAAGCCCAGCGGTTGAATACCTTATGTGTCCAATTGCCTTATCTCCGGTAAGCTTATTTAAATCATTTTTATCAAGTGAAGAGACAAGACCCATTTGGCGATGGAGATAGAAGGAATTGCCATCAGATGATATAATTCCACAAGATTCCTGACCCCTATGTTGGAGGGCAAATAGCCCTAAGTATGTAGAAAAAGCCGCATCTTGCAAACCAAAAGCCCCAAATATGCCACAATCAGACATAGCCTTATTTTATCTACTTAACCATTATTTAGCAAGGTTTTTATAGAATTTAAGATTCAAGATACCAAATAAACACATAACACCTTGACCAATCTATCTTAAGAAGCGTAAGATATTAAAATGAGGCTTAAGGAAATTGTCAAAATTCTTAAAGGTAAGCTTATTGGTGAAGATATAGAGATAGAGGGTGTAAGCTCTATTGAGGATGCAGAAAAAGGGGAGATTACCTTTAGCCTTAATGGAGGTAAGGTAAAAGATACAAAAGCCTCTGCCATTATTCTAAAGGAAAAAGGGGAAGGAATATCCATCCCGGTTATCTTGGTTGATAATCCAAAGCTTGCCTTCTCTAAATTGCTTTCTATTTTTTCATCAATTAAACACCCTTGTGGAATAAGCAAAAAGGCAAGCATTTCAGAAAATGCCAAGATTGGAGATAATGTAGCCATTGGAGACTTTGCTGTGATTGAAAATGGAGCAAAGATAGAAGAAGGAGCAATTATCTACCCCAATGTTTATATTGGAATGAATGTTACAATTGGAAAAGGGACGATTGTCTACCCAAGGGCTGTTATAATGAATGCAAAAATTGGAGATAGTGTGATTATCCATTCTGGAGTTGTTATCGGCTCTGATGGCTTTGGCTATATCAAAGATAATGGAAAGAATGTAAAGATGCCCCATAAGGGAGGGGTTTTAATAAAGGATGAGGTTGAAATAGGGGCAAATACAACAATTGACAGGGGAACAACAAAGGATACAATAATAGGAAAAGGGACAAAGATAGATAATCTGGTTCATATTGCCCATAATTGCATTATAGGAAAGAATTGCATCATTGTTGCCCAGGTTGGCATATCAGGCTCTGTAGTTATAGGCGATAATGTAGTTATAGCTGGACAGGCTGGAATCTCAGACCATATAAAGATAGGAAGCCAAACAACCATAGCGGCAAGAAGCGGTGTAACAAAGGATATTCCTTCCGAAAAAATTGTCTCTGGTTTTCCTGCCAAAGACCACAGAGAAGAAAAAAGGCTTCATGGCCTTATCCAAAGGCTACCCAAGCTTATAGAAAGGGTAAAAAGGCTTGAAAATCTTATAAAATAAACCCTTTCTCTGCAAGGGATATAGCAGAAAGACAGCAATCTGCTTTATTCAAAGATTCCTCATATTCCCTCTCTGGGTCTGAATCGGAAACTATGCCAGCTCCTGCTTGGATATAAGCAATCCCTTTATGAAGCAAGATTGTCCTTATGGTGATTGCTGTATCCATATTTCCCGAGAAGCCAAAATACCCAACGCACCCTCCATATATTCCCCTTCTCTTTGGCTCAAGCTCATCAATTATCTCACAAGCCCTTATCTTTGGAGCGCCGGTTAGTGTGCCTGCGGGAAATGAGGCAGATAAAAGCTCAAATCCAGAAAGCCCTTTTTTTATTTTTCCACAAACCATGCTTACAATGTGCATTACATGGGAATATTTTTCAACATTCATAAAGGAAGAAACACAAACAGAGTTAAAATCACATACCCTTCCTAAGTCATTCCTTCCCAGATCCACTAGCATAATATGCTCTGCTTTCTCTTTAGGGTCATCTAAAAGCTCTTCTTCCAATCTTTTATCCTCCTCCTCTGTTTTTCCCCTTTTCCTTGTTCCTGCAATAGGCCTTGTCTCACAAATGCCATCTTCTAGCTTTACCAAAAGCTCAGGGGATGAACCAATAAGCTTATAATCGGAAAAATCCAAAAGGAACATATAGGGAGATGGATTTATGTGCCGAAGGGCACGGTATATGGAAACAGGTGAAACAGATGTTTTTCTCTTTATTCTCTGGGAAAGAACAACCTGAAAAATATCGCCTGCTTTTATATACTCCTTTGCTCTCTCTACCATTTTTACATAATCTTCTTTGCTTGTTTCAAATTCTTCCTTACAGCTTTTTATTTTTTCTTGAAGTAAATCAATGGGCTTTTTTAGCTTCTCCTCCAACCTTTCTATGGATTCTATTGCTGTCTCATATGTTTCATCAGGGCTTTTCTCAATGGGAATAGATGCTATAATCTTTATTGTGTGGTTAAAATGGTCAAAGATTACATTATTCTCTGTTATGACAAAAAATGCGGTGGGAATTTTAAGAGAATCCCTTTTTCTGGAAGGAAGGTCTTCAATAAACCTTATATAATCATAGCCGATAAATCCAACCGCACCACCAAAGAATCTTGGAAGACCATCAATTTGGATTGTCTTATATGAGTTAATTATCTCCTTAAGAAAAAGAAGGGGATTTTCCTCTGTTTTTTTTATCTTTTTTTTTCCATCCTTTGAAATTTCAACAATATCTTTCTCAATCTTAAAAAACACCCTTGGATTTACTCCAATAATTGAGTATCTTCCAATACGCTCTTCACTCTCTGCACTCTCTAAAAGATATGAATACTCACCCCTTACCTTACAAAAACAAGAGACAGGCGTTTCTAAATCCCCCAATATTTCTTTATATACAGGAATTGTCTTTCCTT
>JBFLYE010000159.1 GCA_040756715.1 bacterium | reverse complement strand
GGTTGGAGTAAAAGACCCAACCACCTGTGCCCAAATCTTTGCCTCGGGTGGCATTCCCTCAAAGGCTATTACTTCTGGTGGAAAGATTGTGGCAATCCAATTAGAGCATTGTTGGGTTGAGGGATATATTCCATATCTTCCAGATGAAGGGGTTAGCTCAAGGGGACAAAAGATGTGGATTCCCCTTGATGTAAGCTTTAAGCAATATCAAGAAAAAGAAGGAATTGACTTTGAGAAAGAACTTCCCTTTGATAGCCAAAGCTTTATAGACCAGATAAAAGGTTCTGCTACGATTAACGAAAGCGAGGGTTATGTTACAAATGTTTCTTCAAGCCTTATCAATACGAAACTCACCGACTATCAAACCAGGCTTGAAGAATATATTAAGACCAATATGCCTGAAGCAACCTTTGGTGACCTATTAGGAGCAAGGATGATAGAGAAGGAGGAATTTGGAATTTTGCCTTGCTCTTTGCCGAATAAAACCCTCTTGGTTCAAACCCGATATTCTGAAATTCCTAACACCTTAAGGCATAAGGTAAGCTTTTCAATTGGAGGGAAAACCTATACTGCAAGCATACCAGAATTGGCAGGAAAAAGAATTACCTTGTCTTATCTCTATGCTAACCCAGAAGATAAAGCAACCGTAGAAGGCTATGGCGGAATCTACAATACCCCCGCCTACCTTGTAGAACTAAAGCCTCTTTTGACCATTGAGGATGAAGATAAAATAGAAGGCTCTTCAGCAGGTTTAGGCTCAAATCAGGAATTCATTATGGAATTTACTGAGCCTAATATAGGCCTAACTGACCGAATTTCCAATGATCTTATAGTTGGTGCATACTACGCAATAACCTTGAATCTTCAAAAGATCCCTTCTGGTCTCCTTAAACAAAGAACCGCAAAGCTAAAAGAGGTAGTAAATTTAAGCGAAACCCAACCTATAGAGAGGAACAAATCAATTGGGGAACTCCTCTATCTTACTGGGCTTACCTACTTTGCCCAATTAGATATTTATAACCACATTTCCTCCCAAATCTATGGCATAAGCTACATCAAGCATCCTTCTGAAGGAATAACAATCTTAGGCCTAAATGTCTCTTATCTTTTCTCAATGCCAGAAAAAGTAAGCTTTGCCGGAATGGGCATTGATGTAGATCGGGATGTATTTTCTATTGCCTCAAAAACAGGAGATAAAGAAAAAGAAAAGAACTTCATCCTTTCTTCTGGAATGATAGGCTCGGCAATGGAACATGGGATATTTGAGCTTCTTTATAATACACTTGGTGTCTCTGCGGTTAAGATACTCCAATTAGCCAGCGATAATGGAATTCCTGTATATTCAATAAACAAGGAAAACATAGCTCAAGTTCTGCCAAAACTTCAGGTTTCTTACGATGTAAAGAATGATCTCCAAAATGCCATAAACACAGGAAAGATAGTAACCATTCCCCAAAGAGAGATTCAATACTATGACTGGGAAGGCATAGGCTATACTATTATTGACCCAACAACAGGGGCAGGGGCATATATGATTAGTGGGGGAATAGGGGGTGGTTGGATGGCAGATCTACTTAATGCCATCAAGACAGGACTAAGAGGGTTTTTAAATTGGGCTTCCAGATACGCTAAGCGTGATGGTGGAGAATTGGCTGGAAAATTAGGTCCTGTTTTAAGAATCATAGATTTTATCTTAGAGGTTTTGGGAATTGATATGGATAACTCACTTAAAGATTATCAGAAAGCACTCAAGATAGTAATTGCTCTTGTAGCAGCAATAGTAATGATAGAGGTAACAATATGGGTTGTTGGACATATGTACTTATTGCCTGCGATCATTACTATCATTATTGTGGGGGAAGTTATATTTCGGTTAAGAAATTTATTATATGAATGGCTGGGATTGAGTTTTAAACCTTCGTTAATACATTTTTTTGTTTACCATCAACGATATTTGTTTGAAGTTAGATGGATATAGAACCAATACAAAAGATATATAAACTTCCTAAATGGCAGATAGTAGGTTTTTCTATCTTACTCTTTGCAGGAGGATTGGCAATATTGATTTTTGAAAAGGAAATTTTTTATCAAATAGGAGGTGTTTTAGCAATCTTAATAAGTCCATATATTTTCTATGTATTGAACAATACAAAGATAATAATAGACCAAGAGTGCCTCATTAGTGAGAATTACTTATCTTCTTGGAATCGTCGAGTGATAAAAATAAGGTGGCAAGATATAGAAGCAATTCATACTCCTGATGATATGATTGGCTCGGGGATGTTAACCACATATGTAATTTCAAAGATAAGAGATAATAAAAAAAGGAATAAAAATGGAAGTATTAAGATTACTTCATCTATCAAGAATTATCGGGAATTGATAACTGAGATCTACAGAAGAACTTCTAATGCATCTATTGATGAGAAAACAAAAAAGGTGATTTTTAAATGAAAAAACCGATGGATCCAAAATGGCTTATTTTAATATCCTTTCTCTCTTCTTTTCTAATTGGAGGAATAGTAGGTGGATTTAACTATGAACGACTTGGCATGCCAGAGAAAAAGAAAAAAACAATAATATATACAATACTTGGATTTATAGTTTTGTTTATAATTGCTATAATATTTCCCTCTTTGCCGTGGTTATCATTCTTTGGAGTCAATATTGGAATAGGAATATATTTATCACAAAAGCAATATCCAGATTATATACGATGGAAATTAAAACAAATGGATGTTAAGTAATCTTTGAGATAAAGGAGGATAAAATCTATGAAAAAGATTAGAAGATTAGTTTTAACAACAATCCCGATGATTCTTCTTAAAGGCTCAATTGCCTTTGCAGGTCAAGGGGAATTGGCTATTCAAAAGGGGGTTGAATGGTTGGTTTTAAACCAAAACCCAAGTGGCTCTTGGGGGACAGAGACAGAGTATCCTAATCTTTGTTTAAGGGATACATCTTTGGTAGCAGATACTTTATGTTATTTTGGCACAACCAACACAAAAGCCATCCAATGGATTTCTTCTCAAGAAACCCCAAGCTCTCGTGCTATTGCTAGGAAGATTAAGATTTTGGCTGACTATGGCTCAGATACAGCAGAACTGATTGGCACACTGACTTCATCTCAAAATGAAGATGGTGGGTTTGGAGTAGATCGGGGATA
>JBFLYE010000158.1 GCA_040756715.1 bacterium | reverse complement strand
AGTTTTATAAAATTTTTTCCCTTTTAATTCAAAATTCAACATTCAAAATTCATAATTTTATAAAGTTTTCCTTAAGATTATCTAAACACATACATTTTGTAAAGCGTTATGGAATTAACTATAGATAAAGACCTGGCAGAGCTTTATGGAGTAAAAACATCTGCGTTAAAAAGACAGGTCAAGAGAAATATAGAAAGATTTCCAGAAGATTTTATGTTTCAAATGACAAGGGAAGAATATAGGGCTTTAAGGAGCCATTTTGGCACCTTAAAAAGAGGCGAGCATTCAAAATATCTACCATACGCATTTACAAAGCATGGTATTCTTATGCTTTCAAGTGTTCTAAACAGCAAAAGGGCAATTCAAGTGAATATCCAAATTATGAGGGTCTTTACAAGACTAAGAGAAATAGTCATTACCCACGAAGAACTAAAGAAAAAGATTGAATCTATGGAAAGAAAATATGACCAGCAATTTAAGATTGTTTTTGATGCCATAAAAACCTTGCTCATTACCCCTGCTTCTAATATAAAAAGAATAGGGTTTAGAGAAAAGGATGGAAATAAGTGAAATAGCATCTGAATTGTTAGAAAAGGGAGAAGTTTCCCTTATCATTGGATATGACAAGAAGGGGTACCCCTGTTTTATTAAGGATAAAGAGGAGACAAAAAGGCTTGTTTTTAATGAGGGATGCTTTAATAATCTCTCGGTTTATTTGACAAGGATAAAAGAAAAATGTGCAATTGTTGCAAAACCCTGTGATGTAAAATCTATAATTGGTCTTATCCAGGAGAATCAGATAAAGAGAGAAGATGTTGTAATAATTGGGGTTACCTGCCCTGGGCTTAATTTAAAAAAATGCCTATCCTGTGATTGCCAAAACCCTTCATTCTGTGATTACACAATTGGAGAGAAAATAGGAGAAAAGGAAAAAATGGATAAATTCGCAGAGATTATTGAGTTTGAAAAGAAAAACCCAAGGGAGAGATGGAATTATTTTAAAAATGAATTTAGCCGATGTATAAGGTGCTATGCCTGCCGCCAGGTTTGTCCCCTTTGCTATTGCGAAACCTGTATTGTGGATGTAAGCATTCCACAATGGATTTCAAAGGCTAATTCAAGCTCATCCAATTTTATCTTTCACATAACCAGGGCATTGCACCTGGCAGGAAGGTGTGTTGGTTGTGGAGAGTGTGAAAGAGTTTGTCCAATGAATATCCCATTATCCTTACTAAACCTAAAGATAGAAAAGGATGTCTTTGAGCTATTTGATTATACCCCAGGGAAAGATGTAGACTTAAAACCACCCTTTCAGACATTTAAAAAAGGGGATTACAATGAATTTATCGGATAAATTATTAAACAAAGAAAAGCTAAATGACTTTATAAAGGCCCTAAAGAAGGATTTTTCTGTTTTGCTTCCTGTAAAAGATGGTAATCTTATCTTTTTTAAAGGGCTTAAAGATGGAATAAAGCCTTGTTTTGACTACTCCATTGCCTCGTCACATCCACTTAAATCCATTTTTCTTCCCCAAAGAGAAGAATTGTTTAGATTTAAGATAAAAAAGAATGAGATTGAAATCTTAGAATCATCAATGAACGATGAGAAAAGAATAATTATTGGCTGTCGCCCCTGTGAGGCAAAGGGATTAACCATCATTGATAAGCCATTCCTTGAATGGCAACCAAGGGATGAGGCATATCTTAAAAGGAGAGAAAATACCATAATCATAAGCATTCTTTGTCCAGAGCCAGAGGATACTTGCTTTTGCACATCATTGGGATATAATTTAGAGGATGGCTCTGACATCTTAATGATTGAGCTATCTGGTTGTTATTACCTTGAGGTATTAACCGAAAGGGGAGAAAACCTTGTTAAAGACCTCCCTTTAGCAGAAGACAAAAAGATAAAGGAAAAAGAAAAAGAAATCCTAACATCTAAAATAAAAAGGCATATTTCAATTAACTCCCCAATTGCCTTTGATAATCCCCTTTGGAAGGAAATTTCCCAAAAATGCCTTGGCTGTGGGATTTGCACATATTTATGCCCAACCTGCTATTGCTTTGATATCGCTGATGAAAAAAATAGCCGTTTTAGATGTTGGGATTCCTGTAGTTTTTCCTATTTTACAAAGATGGCCGCCCATCAGCCAAGACCAGAGCAATTTCAAAGATACAGAAACAGGATAATGCATAAATTCTCATATTTTAAAGAGAGATTTAATGAATTTGCCTGTGTTGGCTGTGGAAGGTGCATAAGGCATTGCCCTGTTTCTATGGATATTATGGAGGTAATTGAGAAGTCAGGAGTCAGGAGTCAGGAGTCAGGAGTCAAGGGGTAAAATGGAAAATATATATAGACCAAAGGTTTTAGAGATTATTGATATTATTGAGGAAACACCTGATATCAAGACATTCAGGCTTGGTGCGGATATTTCTTATAGACCAGGACAATTTGGGCTATATTCTGTATTTTCTGAGGGAGAGGCTACATTTTGCATTGCCTCATCGCCTACAAAGAAAGGCTATATTGAATGCACGGTAAAGAGAATAGGGAGGGTTACAGATGCCTTACATAACCTTGATCTAGGCGACAAGATTGGCTTTAGGGGTCCTTATGGCAATTCATTTCCCATTGAACTATTTAAAGGAAAAAATCTATTGTTTATTGGCGGTGGGATTGGATTAGCGCCCTTGCGCTCCTTGCTTTTATATTGCCTGGACAAAAGAGAGGATTTTTCTGAGATTACCTTGCTTTATGGTGCAAGAAGCGTTTCTGACCTTGTCTATAAAAAAGAGATTAATGAATGGAAAGAGAAAATAAATGTTTTTTTAACCGTTGATCCAGGGGGAGAAACCCCTGATTGGAAAGAAAAGATTGGCTTTGTTCCCAAGGTATTGGAGGAATTATCTCCCAAGAGAGAAGATACCTTTGTAATTACCTGCGGGCCTCCCATAATGATAAAATTTGTTTGTTCTTCTTTGGAAAAACTAGGATTTTCTGATCATAAAATTATAACAACCCTTGAGATGAAAATGAAGTGTGGCATTGGCAAATGTGGAAGGTGCAACATTGGAAAAACCTATCTCTGTAAGGATGGCCCTGTATTCAGCCTGAAGGAGATAAAGAATATGCCAGATGAATTCTAATATAATCCTTGGAATAACAGGAAGCATTGCCGCATATAAGTCTTGTGAGCTTATAAGGAAGCTTAAAAGCTTAGGGTGCGATATTCATCCTGTAATGACAAGGCAGGCCAAGAAATTTATCAGCCCACTTACAATTGCAACCCTCTCAGAAAACCCTGTAGCGATAAAGCCCTCATTCCACATCGAGCATATAAAGAAATGCGATTTGATAATTATTGCACCTGCCACAGGAAATATCATAGGAAAAATTGCACAAGGCATAGCAGATGACCTTTTAACAAGCATTGCTTTAGCTATGAAGGCACCAATTATAATTGCACCAGCAATGAATGAGGGAATGTATCTAAATCCTATCACACAAAGGAATATTAAGATTTTGAAGAAAAACGGCGTAATTATAATAGAGCCAGAAAAGGGGAAATTGGCAAAAGGTGAAGGTTATGGAAGGCTTGTTGAGGTTGATGTAATAGTTAAGGAGGCAATCTCTCTTCTTGAAATAAGCAAGATTGCTCTTTCTAAAAAGGTCTTAATAACCGCAGGTGGAACAATTGAGCCAATAGACCCGATAAGGTTTATCTCAAATCGCTCATCAGGTCTTATGGGGCATTCCTTAGCCAGCAGATTTTCTTTGTTGGGAGCCGATGTATCCCTAATAACCACAACAGATATTCCTACCCTGTCATCTATAAAAAGATACACGGTAAAAACAGCCTCTGAGATGAAAAAAATGGTTGATGA
>JBFLYE010000157.1 GCA_040756715.1 bacterium | reverse complement strand
TTGGATTGAAGGTTTAAGTTTTATAAAATTTTCCCCTTTTAATTCAAAATTCAACATTCAAAATTCATAATTTTATATAAAGTTTTTCCTTTTTTAATTCAAAATTCAACATTCAAAATTCATAATCTTATTCTTACAATCCTTGTCATTCCAAGGATTGATAAAAGCTCAAGGGAATATTCAGACTTGTAGTTAGGAAATTTTATATTTAAAGCCCGTGGCGCTTGTCCATTAGGAACTATGGTTCCCTGGGGAAGAAAGATAATCGGCGATAGGGTATTTATTCCTACCTCAACATTACCCCAGTTCTTCTTGTATAAAACCTGATCAACATTAAGGGTAAATGCTCCATTTCGATCATTGTCAATAAAGCAGATGTAATGCTCCTCTTTTCTTCCATCCTGATCAAGGTCTTCTGGTCCTGAGGTTTCTGAGCCAACGGTCAGGAGGACTGTCCTTGTTCCAAAAGACATTGCCTCTGCCCTTGCCTTTTTCATATCACCGGCTAAGGCTGAAAGGGAGGATTCCAGGCTTGTCCTCCTGGCCCTTCCCAGCATATTTGGGGTAATCACAGCAAGGGCTATTCCCAGTATAGAAACAACCACCATAATTTCTAATAGGGTATACCCGGTAAATTTTGAATTTTGAATTTTGAATTTTGAATTATAAATCATATTAAATTGATTTAGAACTTGTTCTTACAATTTTAGTCAAAATATTGATTATACTTTCAATTTCTAAAAACTTTTTTCTTGAATTAAGTTATCTTTCTTCATAATTTAACATTCAAAATTCAACATTTAAAATTTCTATCTTACTTCCCTCCATAAACGTATATCTACGGGAGGAAAGATAGAGGATAGGGGAACCTGCATTATCTCACCTGTGCCTGTATTCATTATTCCACCTGATGGTCCCGATGCTTCTCCTCCTGGATAGATCATGGTTGTAGATGGAACACCCACATCGGGATAGGCAACGCTCCTTACATCTTCCTTTCCAGCCACTGCCCCGATAAGGTCTTGATAAACCTCGCCTGAGGTAAATCTAACCGCATAGAACCTGGTAAGGCCACCCTCACATATATTAGAGTTTGGTGTAAATGTGGTAAAGAAGAGGATAAAATTAAAGACCTCTACGGGAGAGATGCACCGTTCATTCCTATCCTTTGGGCTTGTAGCACCTGTGGTTGCATAATCCTTTGGATCATCATGGCCAAGCTCAATATAGTAGCTATTATTATTGGGATTTGATTTTGAAGAATCTGTCATATTAGTAAGGCCTATGATATCGTTATAGGGAAGGGGTTTTTTCTCATCTAAGGCATAGACCCTTTGATGGGGATAATTTTCATCATAGACATCATAATCACCGGTGGGAAAGTATAGCCAACACCACCAGTCTGCAGGAAATTGAGAAACATCTACATTTCCAAATACAGGCATAGTGGGAACAGGCCTTTCTGGAGGGCTTCCTGTCCAGAGATTAGAGCTATTGTAATCAGCGGGCTTGAAGAATAAATCAGAGCCCTCAGAAAGCTCTCCTTTGCTTAAAAATGAACTGACTAGGCCTTCGGTGCGAAGGTCTATTCTAAAGACACATCCAAAGTAATCACCAAAGGATATCCTCTTTAATTCACCATCTCTACCCCTCATACAGGATAGATCAGAGGTGATATTACCTACCTTCTCGGAAACCCTAATCTGCTTTATAATGCTTCCATCTTTAAGGTTTATCACAGTAAGGTATGCACATTTATCTGCGATATTCCTTATCCCATTTGGATGTAAGCCAGAGCCAAAGATTCCCACCCATCGGTTATTTTTATCCAATCCCTCTTCCAGCATTCCTAAAGCAGGGGCAGAAAATGTCTCTCCAATCCTTTCAAATTCTTCTGGATTGGTAAGATTGTTCTTTTCCCAAAGGAGCTTTGGATAATATGGATCGGTAATATCAATGGCAAAAATAGATTGCCCACCTGTCCTTAAAACACCGACTAAGAGGGTTTTGTATTTTTTCTCTTGATTATCCCAGAAATCAATTGCCCTCAATAAGCCATCGGCTGTGTATTTATGGTCTTTTTCTGTTGTATCCTTAAGCTTTCCCAATAACCCATTGGGAATGAATGACCAGAGTTCCCTCGCACTGGTATCGCTTGTGTACATACTAAATGTCCCCCTTTCCGTTACTACCCCTTTAGTCCATTTTGCCATTCTGACACAATGGAAAACTCCATCATTAGAGCCAAAGTATACCACGAGGGTTCTCGTTGAATTCTCTTTGCTAAATTTTGTGTATTCTTGATCGGGATAGTATAAAACCGGTAGGCCAACCGCTAAGGGATTGGAATGAATAATATCACCCAACTTCCATTGATTTGTATCTGCAGTTGAACCAAGGATATATCTATTATATACCCTAAGTTCTGATCTTTTATACCTGTTTATATATTTCCCCCGCACAAACCTTATCAGGTCATCTACTTCATGATCAGGAACTCCCAGGTATTGTTTAAATTGGTTTTTGTTTGAAATGTCAAAGGGGATAAAGGCCTGGTCGGTGCTTGTGTTTGCCGTAAAGATAACCCTTCCCTGTGTTTTCCACCAATCTCCCCCATTATCTGGCAGGGGAAGAAAAGCTGCAAATGATGGGTTGTTATCCCCTACTTGCGCCTCCTTTAGATGGTCGCCAAAGCCCTTTAATACTTGTGTTTGGGTATCTCCCCAGAGGCTTATTGAGGCTAAGATCTCTCTGCTTTCACCCTCTTCGCACTCCCCGCCTAAATAGCAATCTCCATAATAGCTATAGAGGTTTCCCCACCATTTCCAGGGCTCTATTGTTCCTATAACCAGGCAGGGTCTGTTATTCATCAAAGGTGGGGTTAAATTTGGAAATGATAGGCTCTTAATGGGTTTATATGCCAATGTTTCCCCCTCTCCTATTTCATAGCTTGGCTCAGGATAAACAAATTTCCTAACCCTGATATTGTCATAAGAAAAGCCACCATTCCAGCCACCAAAGCCGATTGCTCCACCTTGTGCGGCATAGGCACTTGGTGCGATAAACCCCGGGGGCATTTGGTCAAAACGCTCGGTTACAGGGAGAAAACCGCTATCAGAATCTATATCAGCAGGCGCAGGTTCTTTTCTAATCAGAAGCATAAGATATGTCTTTTTATCAATATTATTATAGAATGGCCTTACCTTTATCCAGTATCTTTTCTTAAACATCGGATATGTAGAATCGCCAAGGATTTTTCCTGCATTAGACTGATATTGCCAGGTCCAATCCCTTCCATCACCAAAGGGACGGAAGATAAATAAACCCCCTTGGGTGGCAAAAAACTCCATTCCCCAGGTATTTCCAGGGTCCCTATGGCAGACCGGGTTATATTGAGGGTTTGCCCGGTTTGCATCACCGCCATAGTTATTGTATTCATCATAGGATGAATAAATAACCTCATAGTTCTTCCACCTGATATCGCCTCCGGTAACAAATGGGCCAATATCGCTTGATTTAAAAGTAGAACCCTTATCTGCCATCATAACCCTCTTGTCAATTGCCCTATTTGCACCCGTATTATCCCTTATCTTCCACCAGTTATAGTTATTGGCTGGGGTGGGGATATTTTGCCATCCCCCGGAATCTGGACTACAGCTGGATGTAATATTTGGACAATCACCCACCTGGTCATTAAGGGTTCTCTCCTCCCAATCCTCCCAGAGGTCAAATGTCTCCTTTATATTGCTCCTTGAGATAGGATAATCTACATTTCCCCACCAGCAATATATGGTTGTGGTTGCGGTTGCTGCGGGAGCAGGTGGACCTGCTGGGCAATTAGAGCATACCGGAAACTGCTTTTGATAATAGACCCGATCTGTTCCATTTATGTCTACCTGTCCACTTACAATTATCTGTCCAGTAACCTTTGCATTCCCAGACATTGAAAAATTCCCTCCCCATACATAGACAAGGCCTTTAAAGTCAACATTTCCTTTAAATTCAAGGTTTGCTCCAATTATTATCAGGCTTCCCTTTCCCGTTTGATTTCCTGAAAAGCTTACTGTGCAGCCTGATGCCTCTACCATGGTAACCCCACCATTAGTAGGAAGAGAGACTTCAGAGCAGGATGTGTAGTATCTTTCCTGCTGTTGTGCCAAATTTCTATAATAAGCAAGGTCTAGCTCGGGAAATGGGATATCGCCAGAATAGGCTGGGTTTGAACTTCCATTAGGGCAATCATCACCACCACAACCGGTTCTTTCTGAATCATTTATATAGCCTGATTCAACTATCGTATGAGCACAATTATTAATTATCGCACAGGAATTTGAATGAACAGAGCCATCGTTGACCACAGGGCCAGCACCCCCACCAATATAGCACTGGCAGAGGTCGGAAAACACAGCAAAATCAAAGGGGCTTTTTCCTGGAATCATAGGATTTGCCTTTATCTTTGGAACATTCACCCAGAATGAGCCCTTTTTATTATTATAATCAAATGACTTCATCCAGAAGGGAATAAGGCCACCCTCCTCGTCGCTAAAAAGGATATCCGCGCCTGTAGGTCCTACACCTTCAAGCTTATTCTTGGGGATATTTATAAGAACCTGATAATCGGTGAGGGTTCCTGTATCATAGGTGTCTTGATACTTTATCAAAATGGGCATTTTATACTTCCAATAGCAGTTAAACTTTGGCCTAACATAGGAGACAAACCTACAAGTATCAAGGCACATATCCATCCCTCCCTCCACGATAAAGGTAAAATCAAACCTTCCTCCCTTAAATAAAACATCGGCGGCTGGGACGACAAGAATTCCAAGCTCCCAGGACCCACCACCCGAAATGGTTATCGAGCCAAGTGTATTTGAGCCTATGCCAGGGAGGTTTTCTTGCCACTCATTACTTCCATATTTATAGGCAATAAACCATTCTTTCATCCCTCCTTTTGGCTCTACTTTAAGATTAAATGTATCTTCTGCACTACCCCTGTTCCATATGTTTACCCAATATTCAAATTGCTGGTTTTTTCCTGCCATCTTATATGCGCGGTAAATGTATTTCTCAAATGTATCGCCATCGATATATCCATCTTCCCTCTGTGTTCCTGCCGGGTATTCAATAATGTTCCTTCCGTGATAAGAAGTTCCTGGGCTAGGCCTTACCTTTTTTACCTCTAAATCAGGGTTTCCTATTATTTCAACCTCTGGCTCATGCTCATTATATCGATCAACTGCCGCAATCGGGGATAGGCCATCGGTCGTATTCTGTCCACATTCTGCCCCAGTTATGGGATACCTCTTAAACCCAATATAGCCTCCCTTGAAGTTAGCACCACCATCACCTCCTCTATTATAAGCTAAAACCTCGCTTCCATTTGAGAGAACCCTAATTGTGCTGGTGGATACCTTTATATCCCACTGCCAGATTGTGTTGTTGTAGATGTACATATTAGAATTGGTTACTTCCTGCCATCCCGCAGCAGTTGTTCTTCGGTATAGCCTTAGATAATACCTTCCCCTACTCCAATGGTAATTGTCCTCAACATTAGTGTCATAATCAATATAAAGTCGATAGCCATTGGTTGAGTCTAGTTGTGAAGCATTATTTCCCTGAAGAAGAAAATATGCCATAACCTCATTGCCTAAACAAAAGTGGGTTTCAAAATGTAAGATAAAGGCATTGGAAAGCCTTGTTTTGCTTATTCTTCTTGCTTCCGTGGTCATCCAGCCGGTTCCATCGGTATTAAAGGTATCGGTATCCCTTGGGTCAAAGGCAAAGATAGAGAAGACAGAAGCCCCTGCGCTTTTTCCCGAAAAGGGAAAATTGCTTGGCCGGTTTGGGTCTAAACAGGCAGGGGCACAAGTATTCCAATTAACATTTGGTCCTAAATCCTCACAGAGGTAGGAGGTCCCTCCGGGAGGGGTAGGGGAAGAATCTGCACCCTTGCTTTTATCAAAATACATATAGATAAAATTGTCTCCGCTATTCAGTGTTTTTATTCTTACATAGACTGGCAAGGAATACGAATTTCGGTTCATCCCCTCAGTGGGATAGATCCAGAAGGGAAGGTTGTTGCTTCCCTGGTAGAACCTTATATCCCCTAGGTCAGAGTTCATCCTTCCTGAATCTATATATGGCGTGGTAGGAACCTCAATACGCACCGGATAATCTGTCCTGGCTGGACCTGGGTTATTTATCCTTATCTTTACCTTATACCCCCAGCCCACTGGCTGGGCAAACAAAAAGCACTTTATGAGAATAAAGCTTATGCTTAAGACAAGTGGCACAAAGAGAACAAGCTCCTCAAGCCTTATTTTTCCCAAAAATCTTCTCATTTTACCCATCTTTCCCTCCCGATTGTTTGTTTTATTTTACAACCATAGATTTTATGGCAGAAAAATTCCCTGCCTTTATTTTATAAAAGTATAATCCAGAAGAAAGGTTTTGTCCAGCATTATTTTTTAGGTCAAAGAATATTGCCCTATTCTTTTGGGTATATGAGCCTTTAGGTTTTTGTCCTAGCTCTATTGTCCTTACCCTTTGTCCTAAGATGTTATAGATTTCAAGAGAAACATTTGAATCTTTGGAAAGCTTGAATGGGATATAGCAGGCATCCTTTGCGGGATTGGGGTATGATTGAAGGAGCTCTGATTGGGATGGGATTAAAGGCTTAATGGTTATCTCTTTATCTTTTATTTCTAAGG
>JBFLYE010000156.1 GCA_040756715.1 bacterium | reverse complement strand
TTCTTAACAACCTTTATTGCCAGCAACCAACCCCAAGGCACAAAGGTAATCACAGCAAGCGACAGCCAGGGAAACCTTGCCACAACCACATTCTATCTTACCCAACCCCTTGCTGACCTTGCGATTACATACCTCAGGCTTTCTCCCCCAACAATCTATGAGGGAGGAAGGATGATGATTGTTACAAGCGTGCAAAATCTTAGTGATATTCCTATTTCTAATGTAAAGATAGGCTACTTTGACCAGGGAATCCTAAAAGAAACCCATCTTATAGGAAGCTTATCTGCTAAAGAAAGAAGGCATGACCTTACGATTATACGGGTTTATCCCTATGGAACCCATACCATAAAAACAATGGCAGACCCAAATAATGAAATATCTGAATCCAATGAAACAAACAATACAATGTCTTGCGATAAATACATTATTGCTGATCCAGAAAAATCAATCATTAGAGGAACTGTCTCTGATTCTACAAGAGGCGAACCAATTGAATATGCCATTGTCCTTGGCTATAGAATAGGAGGAGGGGTTGCTACTGCCTTAGAATTTACCGACCCAGAAGGAAAATACTTTATTGGCCAGCTTATTGAGGGAACATACTCCCTCTTTGCCTTTAAGTATGGCTATTATTCACAATATAAACAGCTCTATGTTGCCACTGCCTCAAGCAACATCCAAGACTTCTCCCTCAAGAAATGGATAAGATTATCTAACCCAAATAATTTCTCTGAGCATCTTAAGATGTTTGAACCCTTAGACTTTAAGAACCTAATGATTGCTTCCTTATGCTGGAATCTAAGGAATAGCTCTTGCCTTCCCTCTTTCTCTGAAACAAGGGCAAGTTTAAGCCTTTTCCCCGATAAAATAGGGACAGGGCTTAATGAGGAATTCTCCTTAGAGATAATTGCAGATACAAAGAACCTTACTGGAGCAAACCTTACAATTTCCTTTGACCCAACCAAGCTTTTGCCAATTGTAATAGAAAACCCAAGTAGCAATGCCTATCTTCTCTCTCAAATAGAGGATGAAAGCATCAATATAAAAACCACATTTTTGGATGAACCTAAAGGTTTAAGCGGAAGGATAACCCTAGCCAGGATAAAATTTAAGGCAATTGCAGAAAACACAGAGACAAAGATAAACCTAACCTCAAAAGACCTGAGGAATTGCCTTAATCTCTCCCAGGAGGCAGATATTTCCAATGAAGCCATAATCTATCTTTCCCTTCCCCAAGAAACAGAGCTTCTTCAGTCCTATCCCAATCCAGCAAAGGATGGTTGTTATATTCCCTTTAAGCTTTCTAAGGACAGTGATGTTTCTCTTAATATTTACAACCTCTTAGGACAGAAGGTAAGAACCATAAATCTCGGACAAAAAAGCAGAGGCTCATACATAAAACAAGACAAGGCAATCTTCTGGGACCTAAAGAATAAACAAGGACAAAAGGTATCCAAAGGGTTGTATTTTTACAAGCTAAGGGCAGGAGATTTCTTTGCCATAAAGGCAATGGTGGTGAAATGAAAATGGGTCTAGGGTTGGGCTTTTGAAATGGATAAGAGGAAAGAAAATAAAAAGCAATCTTCCAAGCCCAAAAGGCTTGGTTTATATACAATCTTTAACCCCCGTAACCGGGGAGGAGGTGAGAAAGGATGAAGAAAACAATATATTTAGCATTGATATTAGCCCTATTTTCTGCAATAGGGTGGGGGGAGAAATGGTAAGGTTGGATTGGAGATACTGATGATATGGGAATGCCTGTCTATTACTATGATATGGATACAGGTAGTGCAACCCTAATTTCAGATTCCAATACCTTTGCACAAAGAACCCTATACGATAAGGATGTTGTAAGTGGTGAGACTGCTTCTAGCACCATAGGATTCAACAACAAGATATTTCTTAAATATCAACCTAGAATCTTCGCAGAATTGACTGACCAGGACCTATACACAGAGATTGCACAGAATCCTGCTGAGCCAGGTGGAACACCAACATACCTTTCCGGTATTCGTTTTGACAACAATACAGGAATCCAGTTGGCTGTCTACACCGAGGATGATGATGGTGCAACAATAAGGTTTTCAGGGGCAGCAGACCTGGAGCATACAAGTCCATCTGTGTTCTTCGAGCTTCCCACATACTATGCCTTTCTAACCGATGTTCATGTTCCTGCACCTTCTGAGTTAATTCGTGCATCTGATCTTAACTCAACCACATTTTCTGTCAGCCCGATAACAAATTGGAGGCGCTACATCGCCTCACTTGTAAGTGTTCCACCTCTTGCTCCGACCGAGTCTAATTACGCTAACCACTTCTACATCACAGTTGAAAACAACATTCCATAGATGAGGGTAAGAGAAACAAGACAAGAGGGGGAGTCCTCTCCCCCTCTTACTTAAATTTTACTTGAATTTTAAGCAATTATGTGTTATTCTTAAATTTAGATGATTAAACATTTAATCCTTTGTGCCTCTGTGCCTTTGTGCCTCTTTGCCTCTGAATTTAGGGAAAATTCCTTTATTGAGGGAACATTTGAAAGGATTACAACATCTATAGTTAATTCCATAACGCTTTACAAAATGTATGTGTTTAGATAATCTTAAGGAAAACTTTATAAAATTATGAATTTTGAATGTTGAATTTTGAATTAAAAGGGAAAAAATTTTATAAAACTT
>JBFLYE010000155.1 GCA_040756715.1 bacterium | reverse complement strand
AATTTAGAATTCAAAATTTCTTAAATACTATTTTTGCACTAAGTAATGGAAGATACTATAAAATAGAGAATATTAGGTAATTTTTTGTCAAGTGCAAAATATGTAGTGCCGAAAAATTGGGCCTTAGATTTAGTATTAGAGCCAATTTTCAAATTTAGTGGCGAAAATGACTTGACAAATATTTTTTTAATTTTGTAGAATTTTATTTGTTAATGATAGGGCTCTATATTTTGTTTGGTGCGGGTATTCTTGCAGCAATCTTTTTTGGTATAATAATTTTACTGCAGGACTATAAAGAAAAGCATCTAAGGAAAACCCAATAATTGTTGAAAATAATAGGGTTTACCCTAATAAAACGCACATACTTTATCCTGTTTGCCTAAGGTATTTCTTTAAAAACCTTCCAGTATGTGAATCCTTGTTTAATACTATCTCCTCAGGAATACCCGAGGCAACTACATAGCCACCCTCATCTCCTCCCTCTGGGCCTAGGTCAATAATATAATCGGCTGTTTTTATGACCTCCATATTATGCTCAATAACCACAATGGTATTTCCCATATCTCTTAATCTAAACAGAACATCCAATAGCCTTTTTATATCCTCAAAGTGCAAACCAGTGGTTGGTTCATCCAAAAGATAGAGGGTATTTCCTGTCTGCCTCTTGGATAATTCCTCAGAAAGCTTAACCCTTTGTGCCTCTCCACCCGAGAGGGTGGTTGCTGGCTGTCCAAGCTTTATGTATCCTAAGCCAACATCAGATAAAACCTCTAATTTATGCTTTATTTGTGGAATATTTTTAAAGAATTCCAAAGCAGCATCAACCGTCATATCCAAGACATTAGCAATATTCTTTCCCTTGTATCTTATTTCTAATGTCTCTCTGTTATACCTTTTCCCTTTGCAAACCTCACAGGGGATATATAAATCAGGGAGAAAAAACATCTCAATCTTCTTTACCCCGTCTCCTTCACAAGCCTCACACCTTCCACCCTTAAGATTAAAGCTAAACCTCCCTGGCTTATATCCCCTTGCCTTAGATTCCGAAAGCTCGGAAAACAATTCCCTTATCGGTGTAAATAGCCCAGTATAGGTTGCCGGGTTAGACCTTGGTGTCCTTCCAATGGGTGATTGGTCGATATTGATTACCTTATCAATAAATTCAATTCCTTCTAAACCCTCATAATGGCCTGGTTTTATTGAAGAACGGTGTAGTATCCCAGAGAGGGCAGGGTGTAATGTTTCCGCAATTAGGCTGCTCTTTCCACTTCCCGATACACCGGTAATGCAGGTAAATACACCCAAAGGGATTGAGACATCTATATTTTTAAGGTTATTATGGGATGCTTTCTTTAGCTTAAGAAACCTTAAGGGTTTTTTCCTTTTTTTAGGAAGGTTAATTTTAAGCCTTCCCGATAAATAGCCACCGGTTAAAGAATGCTTATTTTTTATGATTTCCTGCGGGCTTCCCATAGCAACAATAGAGCCTCCCTCCTCCCCTGCCCCTTTTCCTAGGTCAATAACAAAATCAGCCGACCTTATGGTTTCTTCATCATGCTCTACCACAACTATGGTATTCCCTAAATCCCTTAAATTCTTTAAGGTTGAAAGCAATTTCTTATTGTCTCTTTGGTGAAGACCAATGGATGGCTCATCAAGGATATATAAGACACCAACCAATCCACTTCCTATCTGGGTGGCAAGCCTTATTCGTTCACCTTCGCCACCTGATAAGGTTGAGGCAGGTCTATCCAAAGTAAGATAAGAAAGCCCAACATCAACCAGAAATGTAAGTCTTGCCTTTATTTCTTTAATAATTTCAAGGGCAATAATGCCTTCGTATTCCTTTAGTTTAAGAGCGGAAAAGAAAGATAAACATTCGCCAATAGACATAGCCGTAATTGCAGAGATAGGTTTATGATCAATAAGAATAGAAAGGCTTTCTTCCTTTAGCCTTGTTCCTTTGCAAGATGAGCAAGGGATATAGCTCATATATTTCTCAATCTCACCCCTGATATATTCTGACTTTGTTTCCCTGTATCTTCTTTCTAAGTTTTGAATTATACCCTCATAATAACCCTTTCCATAGAGAAAGAAGTTTTGAACCTCAAGGGGTAATTGGTAAAAAGGAAGGTTTGGTCTAAAGCCATATTGCTGTGCGAGTTCCTCAATCTTATCCTCTGGTCTATAGCGCAAGGAAAGGGATGGTTTGATTGCACCCCGCCAGATGCTTTTATTTTTATCAACCACCAATTCTGGGTCAATCTCCATCCTAAACCCTAGCCCTTCACAAATAGGACAGGCACCATAAGGCGAATTAAAGGAAAAAATCCTGGGGGAAATTTCAGCATAAGAAACCCCGCAATCAGGGCAGGATAGCTCAGAGGAAAAAA
Source organism: bacterium (assembly GCA_040756715.1). Classification (NCBI taxonomy): domain Bacteria; species bacterium. The sequence continues at coordinate 3,208 of JBFLYE010000155.1, read as the reverse complement.
CAAGCTCCTCTTTTCCTGCCAGGACAATAAGCCTTCCCTTGGAAAGAGCCATTCCCGTTTCAATAGAATCAGCAAGCCTCTTTCTTATCCCCTCTTTAATTACAATCCGGTCGATAACAACCTCAATGCTATGCTTTTTATTCTTATCCAGCCTTATTTTTTCTGAAAGCTCGTGCATCTTTCCGTCTATCCTTGCCCTCACAAACCCCTCCTCCAATGCATGTCTTAATATTTCTTTATGCTCACCCTTCTTGGAAGAGACAAGGGGAGAAAAGATAGTGATTTTGGTATCATAAGGTAATGCCTCCAATTGGTCAGCAATCTCTGATGGGCTTTGTTTCCTTATCGACTTTTTGCACTTATAACAATATGGCTTTCCTATTCTAGCAAAGAGAAGCCTTAAGTAATCATAAATTTCGGTAATTGTTCCTACAGTTGACCTTGGGTTTTTGCTCACTGGTTTTTGTTCAATGGATATAGCAGGTGAAAGCCCTTCAATATAGTCAACCTCTGGCTTTTCCATTTGACCTAAAAATTGCCGTGCATAGGAAGATAAAGATTCTACATACCTTCTTTGTCCCTCGGCATACAATGTGTCAAATGCCAAAGATGATTTTCCCGAGCCAGAAAGCCCAGTAATTACTGTAAGCTTATCCCTTGGTATTTCTACATCAATATTCTTAAGGTTATGCTCTTTAGCACCTTTGATGATAATCTTTTCTTTCATAATCTGTATCTGCCTTTAATATACTGAAACAAAACTGGTTTTAAGGAAATCCTATGAAGGTTCTAAATCCAAAGCAGTGGCTATTGATTTTTTTCAAAAACCAATTTTTTTATACCCCTCTTTTATCGCCAAGATATCCAGATACCTTGTTTCTATATCCACTTTTTCCAAGTTTAAAATATCCATTTTTCTCTGATCAAGGGTTTTTATATAAAATTTGCAATGATCACAAACATCTACCCGAAAGGGGCTTTCATCGCTTGTTTGAAAGAATTTTAAATATTTTTCGCTCTCGCAATATGGGCATTTTATCCTTAAAAATTCCCATTCTGTCTTGCAGAGCATGCATTGAAGAAACCTTTTTCCATCCTCCTTTCTAAGCCCTGACATCAAAGGAAGCCCTCCAAAAACCGGGCAATAACCCCTATTCCAATAGGAAGGAATTTTATCCTTAAGGCTTTCGGCAATTCTTTCAAATATAGGTTTTAAAATATTTATTGAAATAAAATCACCCCTTTTGCCATTTTCTACTAATTCCTTTAAATTACAGGTTTTCCTCTCTATTTTTTGATGCGAATATTTTTCTATAACCCCTAAGATCCTATCAAACATTTCATTAAAAACCTCTTTGTCTACCTCTATCTTTTCAAGCTCTATAGGAAGGCTTAAAGGGAGGGGAAAATCCAGTCTTTTCTTATATTCTGCCTTAAGGCTATCTAGTTCTTCAAAGCAGGCAAGCTCATCTTTTGAGATAAATTCCTCCATTTCTTTATGTGTATCACGGCCTCAAGGTCAGAGCTTTCGGAAATCAACGGGCATCCCTTACTGATCTGCGGATTCCTTTAAGGATTTTATGGCAAGACTTCCTATGCTAAGAAGGCTAAATTTGGAAAATAGCTCTACCAATTCGTTCCAAGTTGGTATTTCTGCGGTTTTTGGAAGCTTAGGAAGGCCATAGACATCAGGGTCATCCAAAAGGATATACAAAACACCTAATCCACCACACTGGGTTTCTCCATAGAGATTTGCCTTGCCACCAAGCACAGCAACCCTATCTTTAGCCTTTTTAAGCAGCTCATCCCTCTTACCAAATTGGATTGCACCAGATGGGCAGGCTTTTGCACAGGCTGGGGTTAAGCCATTTTGAACCCTATCTATACAATACCTGCAAGAACTTGCCTTTTTGTCCTCAGCCAGCCTGGGAATTTTAAATGGGCAATTTTGAACACATAAGCCGCAGCCAATGCACTTTGCCCTATCCCTTATCGTATAGCCATCAGGATGCTTAGAAAGTGCCTTTACTGGGCAGACATTTACACAGGATGCAATGGTGCATTGCATACATTGGTGCTTTCTGAATAGCCAGGCAAGGCTGTTTGCTTCAGCCCTTTCTTTAAAATAGACCAAGGTCAATGTGTTTCCTGACAGGTCTTTTGGGTTTTGATAGCCCTCGCCGCCAAAAAACTGGGTTTTCTCAGCTTCCAAGCCATTCCATTGCTTGCAAGCAACCTGACATCCCCTACAACCCGTACAACGGGATGTGTCAATCAAAGTGCCTAATTTTGCCATCTTATTTACCTCCTTTGTCGCTCACTTCGTTCACTCCTTATAGGGGGCTCTGCCCCTCTTGACGGTCGCTTTACTCGCTTCCGTTCGTTTCGCTCGTCAGCTCCCTGTCACCCCCGATAAGGTTAAATATTTCATATTTTATCAAACCATCATTTTCCTGCTTTTATTACATCGCATAAAAATGCCTTATACTCGGGAATCATTGTATTGGCATCTCCAATGTTTGCGGTTAGTCTATTTGCTGAATCGCCTGTTGCAAGGCCAGAATAGCCAAAGTGCCAGGGAAGGGCAACTTGCTCATATGACTTTCCGTTTAATTGAAATGGCTTAATTCTGTTTGTAACTAAGGCATAGCAAGAGACCTTTCCCCTTGCAGAAACAATGTTAATCTTTTCGCCATGCTTTATTCCCTTCTGTTTAGCTAGGCTTGTGCTTATTTCCACAAACATATCGGGAACAAGCTCGCAGAGCCAGGGAAGGTTCCTTGTCATAGCCCCCGATTGCCAATGCTCGGTCAGCCTGAAGGATGTTGCAATTATCGGGAATTTAGCAGAATCTCCCCAGAGGTCAAGATCAGCATTCCATATCTTGGTTGCCGGGTCATTCTGGGTTTTGGAAAGAATATTTGAAACCGGGGATTCCTGTGGCTCATAATGTTCTGGGAATGGACCATCGGCTAGACCTGGACCAAATATAGCGGCATGTCCCTCGGTTTTCATAATGAATGGGTATTTATCAGAAGGTGGCCAACCTCCATCCGGGACATCACCTATCCACTTTTTCTCAATGTCATTCCATTTGACTACGAAGCGATTTGGGTCATAGGGATTACCGGATGTATCACAGGATGCCCTGTTATAAAGGATTCTTCGATTAACCGGCCAGCACCAGGACCATTTTGGATATAATCCA
>JBFLYE010000154.1 GCA_040756715.1 bacterium | reverse complement strand
TCAATTCAAAATTCAAAATTTAGAATTCAAAATTTCTTAAATACTATTTTTGCACTAAGTAATGGAAGATACTATAATATTCTGTAATGTTTTTAATAAACTTTTTTTAAAAATCATAGCTCAGCTAAACAGGGACAATCTTCTTAATTTCTTATGGTAAGAAATGGCAAATCTATGTGCCTCGTCCCTTATGTGTTGAAAGAGGGAATCGCTAAGAGGAATTGGCTCTTTATCGGGAAGGAATATTCTATCCGGATCTTTGGCAATTGATGCTACATTTAGCTTAAGCCCAAGGGTTTTTATGGTATCTATTGCCACATTAAGCTGACCCCTTCCACCATCTATAAGAAAAAGGTCGGGAAGCCTTTTGTTTTCTTTAATAAGCCTCTTAAGCCTCCTTTCTAAAACCTCCCTTATCATCCCCGTGTCATCTGGTCCTTTTGCCCTTATTCTAAACTTCCTATATTCATCCCTATTTGGCATTCCATTTTCAAAAACAACAAGGGAGGCAACCGCATAATCAGAAGATATATTTGATATATCAATTGCCTCTATGGTTTTTGGGAAAAATTTGAAGATATCAAAAATCCCCTGCCTTATTTGAGAATTTCTCAAAGCAAAAAGGTCTGCATTCTTTTTGGAAAGTAAGAGCAATTCCCTTTTTTTTCCCCTCTTTGGTATTTTTATTAAAACCCTTTTTTTCTTTATCTTTGAAAGAGCCTCTTCAATAAGGGCTTTATCCTCTATATCTTTCTCAATTACTATCTCATCTGGAATATTTCCTGCAAAGAGATAGAATTGTTTTATAAAGCCAGATATAGCATCTTCCTGGGAAGATATGGTAAAGGGATATTCTCCAATAAGCCTTCCCTCCCTTATTACAAGGACAAAGATTACACAAGGAATGCTTGATTGTCCAATTACATCATAGTTTATGGGTTTGGTAAAGAATGCCTTTTGTGCCTCAGAAAGGGATTTTATGGCAAAAATTTCATCCCTAATCTTTCCTGCTTTCTCAAAGTTTAATTTACTTGCCTCATATTTCATCCTTCTTTCAAGGCTTTTAAGAAGCATCTTACACCTTCCCGAGAGAAAAGCAATTGCATCCTTTACATTTTTGTTGTATTCAATGTTTGATATTTCATTCTTACAGGGTGCAAGACATTGTCCTATATGGAATAAAAGGCAGGGCTTATTTGGCATCTTCTTGCAAGACCTTAGCTTAAAAACCTCCTTTGCTATCTTTATTGTCTTTCTTAAAAGCCCTGCCTTATATGGACCAAAACAATAGCCATCTTTTGTCAGCCTTCTTGTGGTCAATATCCTGGGAAATTCCTCCTTTGTTATCTTTATAAATGGGTATGCCTTATCGTCCTTTAAAGAGACATTGAATTTTGGCTTATGCTTTTTTATAAGGTTTGCCTCAAGTAGCAAAGCCTCAAGCTCTGAATCGCACAAGAACCATTCTAATGAGGAGCTTTGTGAAAGAAGAATGCTTATCTTTAATGATTTTGGGCTGATGTATGAAGAAAGCCTTTTCTTAAGAGAGCCTGCCTTTCCAATGTAAATGGGTTTTCCCTCTTTGTCTTTAAAGATATACACACCCGGCTTATTTGGTGCATCCTTTAATTCCATTATGCTTTTTTGATAAGAAGATTTATTGGGATAGAGATATTAAGTTTTTTCCTTAAAAACCTCTTTATTCTTTTAATCCAAATCTCATTAGAGAAAGATGGGTTGTTTACAAAGAGGGTAAAGGTTGGTGGAGAAAGGCTTGTTTGGGTTGCATAGTATATCTTTGGTCTTTCTTCTTTAAATTGGGATATAGCCTTATTCAAAAGGCTTGTCTTTACAGAAAGATTTAGGCTTTCTGAAAGCCTATATGTCTCATTAAGCAGGGTTTTTATTCCTACCCTAGTAATGCAAGAGGTAAAAAGGATATTGGGAGAATCCAAAAATGGAAGACTTTGCAAGATATAAGCCCTATAATCATTTTTATCTCCCTTTACAAGATCCCATTTATTGACAAGAATGAGATAGGGGACAAATTCCCTTTCTATCTCCTCAATTAGCCTTTTTTCCTGGCTAGTAAGACCCTCTACCCCATCAATTAGGAGCCAGACAATATTTGCCTTTTTTATACACCTTTTTGCGGATGCAACATAGCCTGCCTCAATCCTTGATGAAATCTTTTTCCTTATCCCTGCTGTATCAACCAGGGTAAATTTCCTATCTTTGAATGTGAATGCCTCGTCTATAGAATCCCTTGTTGTTCCTGGAATAGGTAAAACAATTGCCCTTTGCTTTTTTGTGATAAGATTAAGTAAAGAGCTTTTTCCCACATTTGGCCTTCCAATAATAGCAATATTTATCCCCTCTACCTCTGTTGTCTGAAGGCTATTGTCTATTGTCTGTTGTCTATTTATTATCTCATCCAAAAGCTCGTCAACATTTATCCCATGCTCGCTTGATATGGGTATTAAAGAAAGACCGAGCTTATAGAAATCTGCTAAATCGCTCTCCTTGTATGGTGTTTTGTCCATCTTATTTACAACAAGGAGAGGCTCTTTTTCCCTTTTTCTTAAAGAATTAAGGATTTCAATATCAGAAGGCAATATCCCCTCTTTTCCATCAAGTAGAAAAAGACAAAAATCTGCCTCTTTTATTGCAAAGTCAACCTGCTCCCTTATCTTTTCGGCAATATCTGTTTTTTCATCAGCTATTCCGCCTGTATCAATAAGGGTAAAGGAGGATTTTCCCCAGATTACCTCTCCATAATTCCTATCCCTGGTTATTCCAGGCTCTTTATCAACAAATGCTTTCTTTTTTCCAACAAGCCTATTGAATAGGGTTGATTTTCCCACATTTGGCCTTCCCACAATACAAACCTTAAACATTAAGTTGATTTTGTTTCATTTTTGTTGTTTTTGGATTTCCCGCAGGGCTTCTATAGTATCTTCCATTACTTAGTGCAAAAATAGATAGGGTTGTGTTTATCTGTTAAAAATTCATCCACCTTTTAAGAAATTTTGAATTCTAAATTTTGAATTTTGAATTGAAGGTTTAAGTTT
>JBFLYE010000153.1 GCA_040756715.1 bacterium | reverse complement strand
TCCAAATATGTCAAGGGATTTTTTGATAGTCGGCACTACAAAACTTAGGATAATATATGTATTATGGGGCAATTACTTGAGGTTTTGATATGGAGAGAAAATTTTTGGCGAAAATGACTTGACAAAGATATTGAACATACCTTTGAAATAGCAACAGATGTCTCTAAATGGCCAGAGTTTCTTGAAAGCCACAAGGAAATGAAGATTATTGGCCAAGCAGGGGAAAAGATGCTAATTGAATGGGGAAAGCCAATAAAATTAAGAACATCAATAATTATTGAAAGAGAAAATAAAAGGATGGTAACAGAACAGGTAGAAGGGCTGGTAAAAGGGCTAAAGGCAGAGTATATATTTAAGGAAAAACAAGGAAAGACAGAGTTTTCCTTAATGCATTCCTTTGACGCAAAGATTCCGATAATCGGAAGACTAATAGAATTTTTCCTCCTTGTCTTTTTAAAGAAGATGGCTTATAATACCTTAAATAGGATAAAGGAAAGGGTAGAGAAATGATATATACAGGTTTTTTGTTGCTGGGTGTTTTCCTTAATCTATTACTTGGATTATTTGTCCTAAGTAGGGAAGGCAAGGATAAAACAAAGAAAACATTTTGTTATTGGACAATATCTATGGCAATTTGGAACTTTATGGACTTCGGTTTATCTTTATTTACCAACCCCCAATCTGCCTTAAAGTGGGCTCAAATAATGATAATTGGTGTATTCTTTATCCCTTCAACCTTCTATCACTTTGTGGTAAGCTTTTTAAAAGAGGGGGGAAGGAGAAGATACTATCTTATCCCCATAGGCTATATTATAAGCCTTACTTTTATTCCAACAAGCCTTTCTGGTTTTCTTGTTTCAGGTGTAACCCCTTTAAAGAGAGAAGGTTTTTTTCCATTATTTGCCAAAACACCATTTCCTTTTCTATTTCTCTTATTCTTCTATGGCTTTACAGTTGCTGGTGTATTTTTGTTGGTAAGGAGGTATATAAGGACAAGATCACCAATGGAGAAGAACCAGCTAAAGTATGTCCTTATTGGCTTACTAATAGCCGGTGCTGGTGCTATCTTTAACTTCCTTTTGGCTTTTAAGATAAGAGGTGTATTTCCTATGGGAAATATAGCTGAGCTTGCCTTTGTTGGACTGACCGCCTACTCTATTGTCAAATATCACCTTATGGACATTAATCTTGTCATAAGACCAGGGATTATCTATGGGACACTTACAGGTTTAATTATAGCAACCTGGCTTTTTTCCATCTTTGTCTTTGAGCAACTCTTTCACATCGACTCTTCTGGAGTTCGGTTATTGGGTCTTTTTGTTGCCATCTTTGTCTTCAGTGTTCTTAAGGATAGGGTTCAATATCTGGTTGACCGTCTTTTTTACAGGGAAAGGCAGGAACTTGCCCAGGCTACCTCAAAGATAGCAAAGGATATTACATCCACGGTTGACCCTGATATAATTGCCACATCAACTATGGATGAAATTTATAAGACCTGTCATCCTGAATTTGTTTCTTTGCTGATGCTTTCCCGTGATATGAAATTTTATGAGATAAAAGCCTTGATGGGAGAGGGAGAAAAAGAGGTCTTTATTCCTATAAATGACCCATTGATCGGGTGGCTAAAAAGAGAAAGAAGGGGAATCTTTAGGGAGGAAAAAGAGGGTTATTTATCAAAGCCAAAATTAAGAATTGTGGTAGAGGGAATGGAAAAAAGAAAAACAAGGTTCACTATTCCCCTTTTCTTTCAAGATGAGCTTATTGGTCTTTTAAACCTTGGAGACAAAAGAATAGGCTACTACACATACCCTGAGATAGACTTCCTGGAAACAGTAGGAAAGGAGCTTTCTATTGCATTAGCAAATACAAAGCTCTATTCAGAGCTTAAGGAGAAAAAGGAGGAGCTTGAGAAAGCCCTTCAGGCAAAAACAGATTTCTTGCATATTGTCTCCCATGAGCTAAATACACCCCTATCAGTAATAATAGGCGAGATCCATGTTATGGAAAGGGAGCTTAAAAAGAAAAAAATAGACCTTTCCTCAATGACTGATCTAATAAAGAAAAAGGGGGAACAGCTTTCTTTAATAATAAAGGATATGATGGATGTTGCATCCCTTGAGAAGGGAGAAAAAAAATATGAGCCAAAAAAAGAGGAAATTGATGTAGAAAGGCTTATTAGTGAAGCAGTAAGTAGCTTTAAGCTTATGGCTCTTAATAAAGGGCTTATAATAAGGGCTGAGGTAGGGGAAGAAATATCATTTACCTCAGACAAAAATGTCTTAGAAAATATCCTATTCAGGCTTCTTGATAATGCCATTAAATTCACACCCTCGGGGGGTGAAATTCTGGTTGGTGCAGAAAAAAAGGAAGATGGGGTTTTATTCTTCGTCAAAGATACAGGGATTGGGATAAGGGAGGAAGATAGAGAAAAAATCTTTGAAAGGTTTTCTCAGCTAGACCAATCAAGCATAAGAAAGTATGGAGGCTTGGGTTTAGGGCTTTCTATTGCAAAGGATATGGTATTAGCCCTTGAAGGAAAGATATGGGTTGAAGGAGAAATAAACAAAGGCTCAAAATTCTGCTTTACCCTACCCTCGCTTAAGTAATTTAAAGATTTATAGTATCTTCCCTCACTTAGTGCAAAAATAGATAGGGTGTGTTTATTTAAGAAATTTTGAATTCTAAATTTTGGATTGAAGGTTAAGTTTTATAAAATTTTTCCCCTTTTAATTCAAAATTCAACATTCAAAATTTTATAAAGCGTTGGGGAATTAACTATAGCTTTTGGCTATTAGCCTTCAAAACGCCTCGCCTATTGTAAAATGGAATTGGGGTTGTTTATTTTCTTCTGATAAGGGCCAGGCATAGTCAAACCTTAATGGTCCAACCGGTGAATTAAAGCTTAATCCAAACCCTGTGCCATATTTTAAGTCAAGCAATACCTCCTCCCCCTTTTCCCAAGTATTTCCACCATCAAGGAATATGCCGAAGGAAAGGCTTTTTCCAAGTGGAATCTTATATTCTGTATTGAGAAGGAGATAGGAATCTCCCCCACCAGATAATGGATGGATAGACCTTTCTTCATAACCCCTTATTGTTTTTGCTCCACCCAGGTAGAATTTTTCAGAATCTGAGACCTGCTTACCTTCTACAAAACCAAAGTCTGTATGGAGGCATAAGATAAACTTCCAGAGGGATGGGATATACCATGAAGCCTCAAAATTTGGCTTATAAAAATTTATATCGCCACCAAGAATACCTCCTGCAAATTGGGATGAGAGGGAAATTTTAGAGCCCTTTTCTGGAGAAAATACATTTGGCATCCTTGTATCATGAATAATCCCTGTCTCAATAGAGCTTGTTACAGCATATTGCAAACCCCATTCATTTTTCCATTTAATTACATCAGAGGGGGCATCATCCTTAACATCAACAAACCTGCTTTTGTTAAGCTTATACTTAAGATATATACGGTTAAACCTTTTCCATCGCTTTCCTAAGCTAATATATCCTCCCTCCCTATCCTCAGCATAATAATCCCTGGTAAGCTTCTGATGCCATAAACCAACACCAAGGGATATAGGTTTATCAAGAAACCAGGGGTCATTAAAGGAAAGCTCATAATTTGTCATCTTCTTTCCAATATCTGCCTTGATATTTGCTGAATATCCCATCCCAAAGAGGTTAATAAGGCTTGTCTGGATAGAGCCAAATATGCCATACTGGCTTGTATAGCTTAATCCAAATAAGGCCGTTCCCCTCTTTCCCTCAATTACATTTATCTGGACTATCTTCTTGTTCTTCTCCTTGCCTGGCAATATATCAATACCAACATCCTCAAAGTATCCAAGGAGGGAAAGCCTCTGTCTTGATGCAGAAACATTATCCCATAAAAGGAGGTCCCCCTCTTTTATTAAAAGCTCCCTCCTTATAACCTTGTCCTTTGTTTTTTTATTCCCAACAATGGTAATCCCTTCAATATATGAAACCTCTCCCTCGTCTATATAAATTTTATAATCAACCATTCCGCTCTTAAATTTAAAAAATTCCTCTGGAATAATACCTGCCGAGACATAGCCCTTGTTATAATAGAGCCTTACTATATCTCTAAAGCTTTCCTCAAGCCTCTTTAGATTATAAATCTCTCCTTCCTTTACCTTTATAAGCCCTCTAATCTCATCATTGGAAAACAATGTATTTCCTTCTATTTCAATCTTTCCAATCTTATATTTTTTCCCCTCATTTACCGTTATATCAACAATTATTCCCTTCTTTTCAAAGCTTATCTTTGGTTCTTGTATGGTAACCCTTGCATAGCCTTGCTCCTTGTAAAATTGGCAAAGCCTATCTATATCCTCATCAATATTTTCCTTTATGTAAGCATCTCCCTTTCCCCTCTTCATCTTCCATTTAAGTCTGAAGGATGAAAATGCCCTGTTTCCAGAGAACCTTATCTTCTTTATCTTTGTCTCCTCATTTTCCTTTATTTCAAAGATTAGCTCTTCTTCCTTTATCTTTGGCTCTACCTCTACAAAATAGAACCCTTCCTTCTTGTAAAATGAGATTATTTTGTTCTTTTCTTCGTTTATCTTTGGGATAAATAGAGGCTTTCCCTCCTTTATGGTAAGGAGTTCCTTTAATTGCTCTGTTTTCTTTTTCTTATTCCCAGAAAAGGTAATCTTTTTTATTAGAGGACATTCCTTAAGAAAGAATGTAATTGAAATAGAGCCATTTTCTTCTTTTGTCTTGGATTCAATCTCTTCAAATTCGCCTAGGTTATAGATTGCCTTTATGCAATCCTTTTCTTTATAAGGAAAGAATTCATTGGCCTCTTTGATGGGAAGAATTTTTTTTATCTCCTCATTAGATACCCTTTTATTCCCCTCAAAGGAAATCTTTGCAACAATAGAGCAAAATCCTATTTTAAAGGCAAGGGTAAAAACTAATATATTTTTTATCATTCCCTAATCCTAGTAGGTGGTTTCGCAACCCATCCCAATTGCAAGATCAGATAGGACATTGCCAGAGAGGATATGTTCAGAGAATATTTTCCTTGTTTTCTCATCATCCAGCATTCCATACTTAACAGGTGAGGAGCCAACTATCTCAACCGTCATCATCGGCTCTTTTGAACACATCCCTGCACATCCAGAGGTTGTTACGATGATGTCGGTAATATTCCTTTTCCCTATCTCATCCATTATTGCAGACATTACATTCCTTGCTCCTGCGGCAATCCCGCAGGTTCCCATATGCACGGTAATCTTCACCCTTTGCCCCCCTTCCCTTAATGTAGCCTGTGCTTTATGCTCTTCCTTAATCTTCTTAAGGTCATCTATGGTAAGCTTCATAGCTTTATTGTATCAACCATTTAATCCTTCTGTCAATTCTTTTAGAATTTCCTCAAGGTCTTCTTTTGTATCAATGGATGGCGAGTCATATTGTGTGGTAGTTACCTTTATTTTATACCCATTCTCTAATACCCTTAATTGCTCAAGGTCTTCATCTCTCTCAAGCCTTCCCTTTGGAAGGTTTATAAATGTCAAAAGAAAATCCTTCTTATAACCATAGATTCCAATATGCTTGTAATATCTTCCCGAATAGGGAATTGGGTTTCTTGAGAAATATAATGCAAAATCATCCTTATCACAAACAACCTTTACAATGTTTGGGCTATCTGCCTCTTCTTTTGAGATTTCCTTTTTTAGGGTTGCCATTAGCACAGCGGGGTCTTGTAATTCCTTAATTACCTCCTTTATCATTTCGGGAGGGATAAATGGATTATCTCCCTGGATATTTATGACTAAATCTACCTCAAAGTTTTTAACCGCCTCGGCTATCCTATCGCTTCCCGATGGGTGCAAAGGGCTTGTCATTACAACAGGCGCAAAGGATTCTGCCTCTTTCTTTATCCTTTCATCATCTGTGGCAATTATAACATCATCCAATGCCTTTCTTGCTTGATTAAATACCCACCAAATGATGGGTTTTCCCTTTAAGATAGCAAGTGGCTTTCCAGGAAACCTCTTTGAGGCATATCTGGCAGGGATTACCCCAATTATTTTGGCAGAGGGCATTTTAAAACCCTGCCTTCAAAGAAATGTAATGGGAAAGGCCAAGCTCGCCAAATGGCTTTATCGCATAATCAATACCAAAATTAGATTGCTGGAGGCCAAAGCCTGCGGTTATTCCAGGCCCTTCATCTTGGCTATTTGAATAGCCAAGCCTTAAGCTAAAATTTTGGTAGATTTTTCCCTCAAGACCAAGGCTAATAGAAAATGGAGAGATGTTTGTATCAAGGCCGATAAGCAAGGGAATGGGGGTATTTTGAAGGTTATAAGCTGCACCAAGCCTTAAGGAAAGGGGAAGGGAGAATTTTTCGCTGATAAACTTTGGCTTTGTCCCAAGGTTTTTTATAACTGCCGCAAGGTTAAGGTTTGGATAGGCATCTTTATAAAGGATTCCGCTATCCAGGCAAAAGGCCTTAGCAGATTCATCCTCTATCTTCATCATAATTGCCTTTAAACTTGCCCCCAAAGAGAGGCTTTTGTTTATTTTTCTTGCATAGGAGCCAGAGATTGCCAGATCAGAGGCAGACCAATCATTGATTGGCTTTTTATCCCTATCATAACCCTTTTCGCTTCCATAGCCAAGATAGACAAGGCTTACCCCAAATCCTTGATTACCTTGAGGAAGAGCCAGATTTAGATTAGAATAGGATAAGCCATCTACCTCACTCATTGGACAATGATACATAAATGACCCCTCTTTTTGAGAAAGTTGAGTAAGTCCGGCGGGGTTCCAATAATTGGCACTGCTATCATCAGCAATCGCACAATATGCCCCTCCCATTCCACCTGGCCTTGCTCCCGCACCCAGTTTTAAGAATGCGGCTGATTTCTCTCCCTCACCTGGCCATAGGCTATTCGCCATTAACCCTAAAACCAAAACTAGTTTTCTCATTTCTTTACCTCCTATTCCCCTCCCTCAGACCTTACGGTCTGCTCATCCCTTCACAGAAGGGGAATTTATTTCACAATCCCAAGCTTACCTACCTTCTTTCCTCCACCTCCACCGGTGATACAGATATAGACACATAAGACAATGGATTCCATTCTATCTTGCCCCTTCTAAAATTTCTAGAAACCGATATGCATCAATCATTTCAATTTCGTTATATTTCCCCAGTGCTTTTAAATCATAATCTCCCGATATGATATATCTTGCCCTTCCTGCAATTGCACACTCTATTACCATATTGTCTTTCTTGTCTCTACAAACTGTTACCTTCTGGCTGGGCTTCACTATCTTGGCATAGCTTGTAATATCTTTTATAATCTTACCTGCCTCCTCATTAGAAAGCTTAAAATCTTTATCCTTTCGGGTAAGCACATCCTTTAGTTCATCTAACATTTCTTCAGAAACTACAACCACAAACCCTCTCTCCTTTGCTTTTCTTATAATCCTTTTTGATATACCAAGCCAAAATGTCCCTGAGATATAGATATTTGTATCCAATACTACAATCACTTACTTTCTTTTCTAAATTCGTGTATAATCTTTGCCACATCTTCTTCGCTAAGATGAGCGAATCCCTTTTCTTTAGCAAGATTTAATGCCCATTCATCAAATTCAACGGCCTCTTTCCATTTGAGAAAATCAATAAAATCAGACACCTCTTGTAATTTCTGCTCGGGTAAGGTTTTTAAGCCCTCTACCATTTCTTCCATAGAAACAACTTGAGTCCCCATTTTTATTTTATTATTCCAAGCTTACCTACCTTCTTTCCTCCACCTCCACCGGTGATACAATAGATATAAACCCCTGAGGCGATGTTTTCTTTCTTTACCTCCCATTTTTCATCTGGTTCATCTACCTCTATTTTCTTTATTTCCTCACCAGCAATGTTGTAAATTTTAATTACAGAATTCTGGGTTATATTGGTAAAATGAATAAAACCTCCCCCTTGCCTTGCATCCCCTTCTTTGTATGGGTTGGGATAAACAATGGCATTGTTATTATTTGATGCAAAGGTTGGGGTTCCAAAGAAATAAAAGGAGAAATGCTGAATGGGGATGATTATGGTATCGGTTCCCTTGATAAGATTTGCTACAGGTTCATATGCTTGACCCCCATAGTTTATATAGACAACATTGTTTGGATTTATTTTAACTGTAAGGGTTGCTTGCTTTTCAAGATAAAGCCCATGTGGACCAAGAAATATTGCCCTTGCTAAGTCAAAGCCTGAAATAGGAGGAACACCGATAATCTCGGCAATGGTGATTGACTGGGTAGAGGAAAGGCTATTTTGGGGAAGCTCAATTGATGCCCCAGAGATTGTTCCCTTTCCACCTGAAGTTCCCATCTCAGTGGTTGATGATGCGATAACATTATATGTTCCCATAGGAGCAAAGATATAGAAGGCATTCTCTAAAGAACCCTGTTGGGAATCTGGGTTTGTCACCACAAGGCTATATAAACCACAAGCCTGATCAGTAAGGTCAAAGATGCAGGATATCGTGGTTGTTCCCGTTAAAATTACATTGCTTGCCTGAATCTTACCTGCTTTTGTAAGGCTAATGTTTGGCGTGCCAAAAAAGTTTTCTCCCCTAATGGTGGTTGCAATTGTTCCCGTATTTGTTCCTGAGTTGGGAGAAATGCTTATAATGCTTGGCTCTGGAACAAAATAGAATAAGGCACAATTAGACTTTCCTGATATCTTGCCTGTGGCGGTAATGGTTATTGTCCCTGGGGTTTGGGTATTAGCTTTGAAGGTTGTGGTAAAGCTTCCCTGGCTATCTGTCTGAACTTCTTTTATATTCATTGTTGTTCCAAAGTCAATTTGGATGGTCTCACTTCCCTCAAACCCGGTTCCTTTTACAGTTATAATTGTTCCCAGATAGCCTGAGCTTGGGCTTATCATAATCTCAGCCCCTTCCTCAAATACACCAAAGCTTCCACCTCCTCCCTCCTGTAAAACACCCAATCCTTTAGGAGAAGCAAGGTCTTGCTTGGTTAATTCTACCTTTACTGTGCATTCAATCAAGTTTATTTCAAGGATCTTTCCCACCTTTTTCCAGGTATTTCCTACCTTTCTGTAAACACAGAGGAGGCTTGGGTTTTTTACCTTGGCTGGGTCATAGGATAATGTAAGAATAACCTTTCCCTCCTCTTTCAATGCTGCCCCTGAGATTTCAACCTCATAGATGCTACTTGCTAAGTTTTTATCAACTGGCTCCTCCTCTGTCTTGGTAATCACTAAGGTAACTGTCTCTGTTCCCTCCATTGAGCCTGGGAGAACCTCTACCTTACTATTATCACCGGTATCTGTTCCTGTTCCTTCGGCATCGTTTATCCCTGCACTTCCTCCTGCACAGGCAGAAAAATCTGTTTCTACCTTTTTTAATTCCATTCCAAAAACAAATGAGTCGGTTCCATAACCTCTGGTTGCCCCGGTTCCTGAGACCTCAATGGTTATTTCTTGGACATCCTTATTAATTTGTTCATTTAAGATGGTTAATAAATATTTATACTCAGTAATGCTTTGGGCAGTGCCTGATGCCTTTTCTGTCCCACCCTTCTTTACACTATAGCTTAATCCATCGGTTAACCTATCGTTTGTCCTTACACTAACAATTGCTCCCTCTGGTATTGGCATAACCCCAAAGCCAAACCTAAGGTCTCCGGTGATTAAGTTAAAGTTTATGCCCGTTATTGTTCCAAACACAAAAACCTCTTGAGGAGGGGGAACTTTATACCCTTCTGCTATGGCAATTAGGGTATATGTTCCCGATTTAAGGTTTGTTATGGTATAGCTGCCATTTTTGTCTGTGCTCGCAAAGCCTTTATCAAGAGACGAACAGGCAAAGACAAAGGCATTTTGGATAGGCTTATCTCCTGCCCTTACCCCTCCTGAGATGGATGAAAGCCTATCTTGTTTTTCAAGCTCAAAATTTATAATAATTGTCTCATTCTGCTTTAAAACAACATCTTCCTCTTTTTCACCATAACCCAAAGCATTTGCCGATATGCTATATGGACCAGCAATAAGCCCCTTAAACTCATATTTTCCATCCTTTGCCGTAATTTGTGAGCGGAAAATCCCCATCCCCTCTATACTAACCCTTGCCATTAGTGGATTTACTCCGTCAGTAACCACTCCCTTGATTGTCCCTCCCTCTTTGCTTAAGGTTATATCCTTTGTAATTGTTCCCTTAATTGTTTCTAAGGTAAAATAGGGAACATAGCCCCTTGCCAGGGCAAGGAAGGTATAAACTCCATCCTTTATCTCTGCCATCCTATATTTTCCGCTCTCTATGGGAGAGGCGGATAAAAGCTCACCCTTTTTGTTTAGTAAACAGGCAATTGAGTATTCAGGGTCAATTGAGCCTCCATCATCGGTGGCAACCTTTCCCGAAATTGAGCTTGTGCCAAAGGAAGGTGTAATTGTTCCACAATCGGTTATCTCATTTTCTTTTACGGGAATATTATATAAAGCACCAAGTAGGGTGATATAAAATTCACCATTCTCTTGGGTTCTCATCCCCCTTATTCTTTTGATTTTCCCATTAGAGGATACACTTTCATAGAGATAAAGGTTATATACACCAGGGGTTATATCCATTGCAAACCTTCCCGTGGTTGTATCTACCTCACCAAATCCGGCTGGTTTATCAAGCACATCCCAGAGGTTATCGGCGTTTAGCTCCATCCTTTCAAAGGCAACCACGAGATATTCCCAATTAGTAAGAAGACCTTGCAAATTAACCCATCCTTCTATTTTTTCTACCTCCTTAAGAAGGATGTCTATATATGTTGTCTCGTTCTCTTTTACTAAGATATTCTCCCGATAGGCAACCCCCTGTGTGCTACTGGCAAAAACATTGTAAAGCCCAGCAGATAGGTCAGGAATAGCAAAATTGCCATTGCTATCTGAGGTAGTAGTTCCCCAGCCAAAATAACCCCATACCTCAATCTCTGCACCCTCTACAGGCTTTTCATTTTTATCGTAGACAAACCCAACAATCCCTCCTCCCCTTGGAAGGTAAAAGTCTATGCCCGAGAGATCGCTAGTGATCAAAAGCTCATAGAAAACCCTGCTATAACCCTCCTTCCCTGCCGAGACTTTATAAAGTCCGGGTATAAGATTTCCTATTTTGTAATTACCCTGATTATCTGTCAAAACCCCTCCACCACCATCTTTACTTGATGCAGAAACATTTGCCTTGTCAAGGGGTATTCCATTTTTATCCATCACCCTTCCCGAAACAGAGACCTTTGTACCAATAAGGATAAAATTAACCTCCTTTACCTCGCCTGCATTTAGGGTTATTGTCTTTGTCTGGCTTAAGTATGGACCATCGGTATTTACTACCAGAGTATATATTCCAGGCTCAAGAATGATTTGATAACCCCCATCCCCTCCTACGCTTGCTGTGCCTTTTATCATATTGTTAGATATTGCAGAAAGCGTTGTCTTTGTGGCAGAAATGGGGTTTCCTAAGCTATCAAGCACCTTGCCATAGAGCGATGCCTTGGTTGAGGTAGCTGGAGTAAACAATAGGATTGAGCAGATACCCTGATCAAAGTCATAGGCAGAGGTGGTTATCCCGCTATTCTGGTTTTGGACAAATAAGGCAAGGTCTCCCAGCTTTTGGCTCTGCCAGGTTATTACTCCTTGATTAAGCTCAATAAGATTTGCCTGGGTTATTCCACTTGCATCAAACTCTGGCCCATCCCATTCTGGCTTATTTGGATAATTTGGCCATTCAATATAAGAATCAAGCTTACCATCCCCATTTACATCCTCAGAGACAGAGGTTATGGTAACAGTAATGCCCCTTTCCTTAAAGACTTGGGTATAGGAATATGTGTCTATCTTTCCATTATTATTTATATCTTCTCCCCCAAGGTTTACTGATTGGGGTATAGTCCAGCCATAGGGATTTGTAAGTTCTGGATGGTTGCGATAATAGTCCATAAGCTTTGCCACATTTTGATGGGCGATATATTTTACCCTCTTTTCAAAATATGGCTTGAAATAATTCTCCCTCCAGGCTTTATACCTTTGCTCATAGCCTTTGTTATAAATATTCATCTCCTTAATAAAGTTATTAAGCCTTGTCCAATCAAAGGTTGTCCTTGCTGCACCTATACTTGCTATTTTATCTAAGCCAAAAAGAAGGATGCCAAGGTCAGAACTTTCATATGCCTTTGAGCCATTATTTATATTGTATGCGATAACCTTTGAATAGATAAGCCCATCGGGAATGCTGGGGATTTGAAATTGATAGGCATCCTCATCCTGCCTCCATTTTTTAATCTCTTGGTCAATGTGTAAGATTATTGTATTAAGCTTGGTAATATCAAGATCAACCATTCCCACCACTGCCTTATCGCCATCAATTACTAAGTCTGGATTAAAGGGACCAAAATCCTCGCTTTTCCATAACCTTGAGCTTCCATTAAAACATTGGAGGTTTGCCGATAAAAAGCTTCCCGTGATTTGGGGAAGCTCAATTATAGTATCTTCCATTACTTAGTGCAAAAATAGATAGGGTTGTGTTTATCTGTTTAAAAATTCATCCACCTTTTAAGAAATTTTGAATTCTAAATT
>JBFLYE010000152.1 GCA_040756715.1 bacterium | reverse complement strand
AATTTTGAATGTTGAATTTTGAATTAAAAGGGAAAAAATTTTATAAAACTTAAACCTTCAATTCAAAATTCAAAATTTAGAATTCAAAATTTCTTAAAAGGTGGATGAATTTTTAACAGATAAACACCACCCTATCTATTTTTGCACTAAGTAATGGAAGATACTATAAATATTAAGGAAGCTAAACATATACCAACTCTGTTATTATCCTGCGATAACCCTTATCCCTTCTTCTATTGTGGTTATCCCTTCTAAAACCTTTTCCTTCGAGGCATCCTTTAATGTAGTTAGCCCTTTTTCCATAGCAAGCTCTGTTATTCTGGAGGCAGGTTCCCTTTCTGTAATAAGCTCTTGAATTTCGGGGTCAATATCAAGAAGCTCAAAGATACCAATCCTCCCTTTATATCCAATTTGGCTACACTTTTTGCAGCCCTGTCCTTTCCAGAGAGGTGTATCACTTGGAAGATTAAAGAAATCAAGCAGGGCTTGTTTTGGCTTATAAGAAACCTTACATTCAGGGCATATCTTTCTTATCAGCCTCTGGGCAACCGATAGAATCAAGGTTGAGGCAATGAGAAATGGCTCAACACCCATATTCTGAAGCCTTGTTATTGCTCCCACAGAATCATTTGTATGCAGGGTGGAGAATACAAGATGTCCGGTTAGGGCGGCGTTTATGGCAACCTCTGCTGTTTCCTTATCCCTTATCTCACCAACAAATAAAATATCGGGATCCTGCCTTAAAAATGAACGCAGGGTGGTTGAAAAATCAAGCCCAATATCAGGTTTTGCCTGTGTTTGATTAAGACCTCTCATCTTATACTCAACAGGATCCTCAACGGTCATAATATTTTTGTTAGGGGAATTGAGTGTCCTAAGGGTTGAATAAAGGGTTGTTGTCTTTCCGCAGCCGGTTGGTCCTGTGATAAGAATTATCCCATGTGGCTCTTTTATCTTCTTTTCATAGAGAGAAAGCATATTTTTAGAAAACCCTAATTTTACAAGGTCAACCGCCATAGATGTTGGATCAAGGATTCTTGCTACAACCTTTTCTCCATAGGAGGTGGGAACAATAGAAACCCTCATATCTGCCTCTTTATCCCTTAACCTTATAGAACACCTTCCATCTTGGGGAAGCCTTCTCTCTGCAATGTTTAAGCCAGAGATTATCTTAAACCTTGAGATAATAGCCCGGCAAAGGCTCTTGGGTGGAGAGAATACCTCATGAAGAACACCATCTATTCTGTATCTTACCCTTAAATCCTCCTCATATGGCTCAATGTGTATATCAGATGCACCCCTTTCAACCGCCTCAGAAAGCAAGTGGTTGACCAGCTTGATTATTCCAACCGCCTCGCCCTCCTCCTTTATCTTCTCAAGGTCAACCGTCTCTTCTTCCTTTAAAACCTCAACCGCTTTGACATCAACCGCGGCTAAGATATCCTCCATACTTTCTGTTTTTCTATAATACTTTTCTATTGCAGCCTTTATCTTTTCCTCAGAGGAGACAACCGCCCTTATCTTACAGCCGGTAACCTTTCTTATGTCATCGATAGCAAATACATCAAGGGGATCTGCCATTGCAATGGTTAAAACATCATCGTTTAGAGAAATTGGGATTGCCAGGTGCTTTCTAACAATTGGCTCTAATACATCATTCCTTAAGAGCTTTCCAAACCTTTCAATCTCTATATTGTCTAAGTCTACATATGCTATGCCCATCTGAGAGCCTAGAAAATTAAGGATTGTCTCCTCAGAGACAAAGCCAAGCCTTGATAAGGTTTTTCCAAGCCTCTCCCTTGCCCTTCTCTGCTCCTCAAGGGCTTTATTAAGCTGCTCCTGGGTTATAATATTTGCCTTAACCAGCATATCCCCTAATTTTCTTTTATCCCTTATATTCATTGTTCTATCTCCATAAGCTTCTTGAGATACTTCAGGTCTATCTTGTCTTTATCCTTTCCTGTTTTTTTCAGCTTAACCAGATCTACTAAATCTGGGACATAAACCGCAAACCCCTCTTCTTTTAAAAGCCTCTTTCTTTTAAAACAATCTTCAAAGCGAAGGATTTCTCCCTCTATATTCACTATTTGTTTTGGCCTAAATACATCAATGGTGATGTCATTTTCTAGCGTGAACATAAAATGTTCCTTTATTTTTTCTGGCTCTATTGAAGGATATAATCCAAATTCCCTTGCTACCTCCAAGAGCCTTTCCGTATTCTCTCTTTCCCCATCAATATAGAGGTCATAATCCATTGTTGCTACCGGAATCCCATAGGTAATCATTGCTTGCCGGCCAATAAGAAGATACCTCACCCCTTTCTGATGAATAGCTCCAATAAACTCAATAGGATCCGTCATTCTTTTTTAATTTATCCAGCTTGATGGCGGCTAGGGTGTGTAGATATCCTATTTCTAACCTCTTCTTCACAGGAAATTTAGAAAGCCACCTAATCAACCTCTCTAAATGCTTGTCCTCTTTCTCAAAATCTTGTGGATATAATGTATCTTTCATCCCTTCTCTCTTCTTTCAAGGTATATTCCAAAATTATAGCTTGTTTCCTCATCCCTTTCTCCAATTCCAAGCTTTAGATCAAAGAATTTTAATGGTTTATGAATACCAAAGCAAAATCCTTTCTTTTCATATTCAGCCAATATATTAAAACCCTTTATAGGCATATCCATCCCTATAAAATATTGTCCTTCACTAGATTTTTCTTTCCATAAATAACCTAGCCCAAGGTGGATATTGAAAAATTTGGAAGGAAGGCTTGAGATAAACCAAAACCCCTTATCCTTTTCCTTCTCCTTCTTTTCCATATCGTATAGCCTATAATACAGAGAAATTCCCAACCAATCATAGTTTAGCTTTAAGGAACTACCCATTCCAAAAAGGCTTATCTCTGTTTTAAGGCTTGAGGGAATGCCTATCTTTAAAAGAAATAAATAGGGGTATGTAAGTCCAAATTTAAGCCCTTTTTCGCAATGGGAGGTGGGAAGAAAAACAAGCTCTGATAAATATCCCCTTTCCTTTAGGAAAACAGGAGGCTCTTTTGGCAATGATATTGAATAAAGATTAACCCTTAAATCTTGCTCTCCCTTTACCAAAACCTTTTGGGTTTGAGGCTCAAACCCCTCCTTTTTTACCACAACCTCATAGACCTTTTCCTCCAGGTTTGGAATAAACAAAGGTGTAAGACCAACCAGCCTTCCATCAAGAAAGACCTCACAATTATTAGGCTGGGATGAAACAGCAAGGGAAGTTGGTCTTTCTCCCTTTTTTAATCTTCCTAATAAGAGGGAGAGGTCAAGACAAGAATAGGGATTGCTTTTATTCTCTATTTCAAGCTTTAAATCCTCAAATCCATCCTTTTTAACAAGAAGACCTCCCTCTATTTTATCATTGATAATAATAGGGCTTTCTCCTATTTCTTTTCCCCTCCAGGATACACTTGCCCTTGGTTTTGTATGGATAAGGAGAAATTCCTTTGTTTTGTTTATTTCATAGGAGCTTTTTCTTATAAGGTCAAATGGAGATATTTTTTCCTTTGAATATAAAATGGAAAGAAAGGATTTGCGAGCCTCAAGGGATGTAACCTCAGCTTCTGCTATCTTTATCCCATCCCTTATCACATCAAACCTTGTGCCTGGTTTTATTCCATCCTCTTTGCCTAAAGGAATAACAAGCTCTGATTGAAAGATAAGCTTTTCAATCTTTGTATTTATTCCAAAATGGGAAAGGAATAAAGAAATAAGATATTCTTTTAAATAGGGGTCTTCTTTTCTACTTGTAGGGATAAAGGAAAATCTGATAAACCTTTGGCTAAGGGAATCCTCTATAGAGCCAATTGCTAAACAATCGCATTCCAGAAGCTCGCCAATTGTCCATGCTATCTCAGGGGTAATTATACCGAGCTCTTTTTGTATGGCTGGCGTAAGAACCTTATTAACCTTTTCTTGTGGAATTAGGCTAAGTTTTTCTGAGGGAAATAGGGAAGATATAAGCAAATTAAGCTCCTCTTTTCCTTTCTTAGCTTGCGTTCTATCCTCAAAATCAAGAAATGCTATTGTTTTTGCATAGCAAGAGAAAGAAAAAAGGATAAAATAAAGGTAGAGTTTTAAGTTTTTCATAAATAAATTTTACCACATTTTTGCATTTTTTTCATTTTATATTTCTTTGTGCCTGTGGTCATTTATCCTCCCTTGTCCAATTGCAATTTAAACAGAATATCTTTTTTCCCGATTGGACAAGGTGGTTATTGCAATTTTCGCATTTCTCTTCCAAAAACTTGTTATTGGTGATATATGTGCAATCCGGGTATCTTGAACACCCATAAAAACCGCCCCTCTTTGATTTTCTATAAACAAGAACCCCCTCTTTGCACTTTGGGCAGGTTATCTTTATTAATTGCTCTGTATAGCGACAATCTGGATAGGAAGAACAACCAAGGAATTTTTGACCACGAGCAAATCTTATCACCAGCTCCTGGTTGCATCTTGGACAAGGCTTACCTGCCTTTTGGGGTTCTATCCTTTCCTTTTGTTCTCCTATTGGCTTTGCATTTCTGCATTTTGGAAAGTTTTTGCAGGCTAAAAATTCTCCGTATTTCCCTTCCCTTATCACCATTTTCCCTCCACATTTCTCGCAGAGAATATCTGTTTCCTTTTCTTTTTCCTTTTTTACATTCTTCATATTTTTTTCTGCTTTTTCTAGCATATTTGAAAACCCTGGATAAAATGAATAAAGTAAGTCCTTCCAATTAACCCCTCCTTCCTCTATCCTATCCAGATTTTCCTCCATACCTGCGGTAAATTTTATCTCAAAAATGGAGGGGAAATTTTCCTTTAAAAGACCCCAGACAAGCCTTCCGGTTGTGGTTGGATATAGCTTATTCTCTTTCTTTTCCACATACATTCTTTCAAGCAATGTCGTGATTATTGTCGCATAGGTAGAAGGCCTTCCAATGCCATTTTCCTCCAAAGCCTTAACTAATGTTCCCTCATTATACCTTGGAGGGGGTTGAGTAAAGTGCTGCTCGGGGGTAATATTTAAAAGGGAAAGACTTTCGCCTTCTAACAAAGCAGGAAGAATTTTGTCTTTTTCATCCGAGGGATAGACCTTGATGAATCCATCAAATTTTACTATCTGTCCAGAGGCGACAAATGTATAGTCAAGGGCTTTTATCTCTACCTTTGTCGTTAAGAATAAAGCATCCTCCATCTGTGAGGCGATAAATCTCTTTGCAATAAGCTCATATAGCCTAAATTGCTCATTTGAAATATAGCTCTTTATCTCAGATGGAATATGAAATGGCAAGGCTGGTCTTATTGCCTCATGGGCATCCTGGGCTTTGTTTTTATTTTTATAAAAACGGCTTTGCTTTGGAACATAGTTTTCACCAAAAGTGCTCTTAATATAACCCCTAATCTCAGATATTGCCTCAGAAGATACCCTTAGCGAATCTGTCCTCATATATGTAATCAAGCCTATAGGCGATCCCCCTCCTACCTCTAACCCCTCATATAATTGCTGGGCAATGAGCATTGTCTTCTTTGAAGGAAAGGAAAGCCTTTGGAATGCCTCCTGTTGTAATTTGCTTGTGATAAATGGAGGCGGCGGAGATTTCTTTTTTTCTTTTTTCTCTATTTTTGCCACT
>JBFLYE010000151.1 GCA_040756715.1 bacterium | reverse complement strand
TTTTGTAAAGCGTTATGGAATTAACTATATATATTTTCTCAATATATTTTCTCAATAGCTCATTGCAATAAAAAGAAAAAGATTTGTTTGAATTTTTTAAAGCCCTGCCTTGATAATATCGTGAATATGGATAACACCAATTGCCTTGTCTTTCTTGTTTTTAACAATTAAGGATGTGATTGAAAAATCTTCCATAACCTTTAATGCCTCAATTGCCAAAGCATCCCTTTCTATTGTCTTTGGGTTTTTTGTCATAATATCCCCTCCTTTAAGAAAAAATATATTTTTCTTAAAATGCCTTCTTAAATCACCATCTGTAATTATCCCACAAATTTTTTTAAAAGCATCAACCACAATGGTCATTCCAAGCCTCTTTTTTGTCATTTCGATGATTACCTCTTTCATGGGGGTATCTTTATTTACAATGGGAATCTCACCTCCCTTATGCATAAGATGGGAAACCTTAAGCAAAAGCTTTCTTCCCAGGCTTCCCCCTGGATGAAGGAGGCCAAATTCATCTTCTGTTAAGCCCCTTTTTTCTAAAATGGCAATTGCCAGGGCATCTCCCATAGCCAAAGCCGCTGTGGTTGATGCGGTTGGGATAAATCCGAATGGACAGGCCTCCTTTTTTACCGAGACATCTATAAAAACATCTGCATTCTTTGCCAAAAAAGAGCCCTTTTTTCCACATAGGGCAATAATCTTTATCTTTAGCCTCTTTATGCTTGGAATAAGCCTGTTTATCTCATCCGTTGAGCCTGAATTTGAAATAATAACAAAGAGGTCATCCTTTGTTATCATTCCAATGTCTCCATGCATACCCTCGGTTGGATGGAGAAAGAATGCAGGTGTTCCTGTTGATGAAAGGGTTGAGGCAATCTTTCCTGCAATTATTCCAGATTTTCCAATGCCACTTACAATAACCCTTCCCTTGCAATTTAAAATAAGCTTAATTGCTTTATCAAATGAGCGATCAAGCCTTTCTATTAGAGAAAGAATCGCCTCACCCTCTATTTTTAAAACCTCCTTTGGAGTCATACTTAATCGGGGCGAGCCGATTCGAACGGCCGACCCCCAGCCCCCCATGCTGGTGCGCTAAACCAGGCTGCGCCACGCCCCGGGTTTTATTACTTTAATATATTTAAAAGCTCTTTTAGCTCCTGTTTTACTTCTGTGATAAAATTAGGGGTCTCTTTTTCTTTTGTTCTAAGGTATTTTTTTACCCCCTCTATGGTAAATCTTTGTTCGTACAGCAGGCTTTTTATCTTCTTAAGGAGATCAATATCCTCTTTTCTATACCTTCTATGGCCAGATTTTGTCCTTTCTGGTTTTATTTCCTTAAAACAGGACTCCCAATATCTTAAAACATAGGGTTCTATTTTTAAAATAGAGCTTGCCTCTTTTATTGTGAAAAATAGCTTATCTTCCATAAAAAAAATAAGAAAAGGGCAACCCTTAAGAAATTGATTGCCCCTTTCTTTCTCCTCTCACTTAATCGCCTTCTTTAATGCCTCTCCTGGCTTAAAGATGGGAACCTTTCTTGCAGGAAGCCTTATCTCTGCTCCTGTGCGAGGATTT
Source organism: bacterium (assembly GCA_040756715.1). Lineage (NCBI taxonomy): Bacteria > bacterium. The sequence goes on along the minus strand of JBFLYE010000151.1, from coordinate 425 downwards.
CTTCCTGTCCTTGCTGCCCTTTTTCTAACAGAGAAACTTCCAAACCCGATAAGCTGAACCCTATCTCCCTTTTTTAATGCCCCTGTAATTCCATCTGTTACGGCATTAATTGCCTCGGCAGCTTGCTTTTTTGTCAGCCCTATTGCTGCTACCTTGTTGACCAGGTCTTGTTTTGTCACCTATCTCACCTCCTAATTATTAAATTCTTTGGTAAATTATACATTAAATTTCTTTTTTGTCAAGGATTTTTTTACTTTGTTCCAGATGGGTATAGACATACTTACCACCTTAAGGAAAGAAAAATACAAAACAAAGAGATTATTGAAAGGGCTTTGATATTAGGAATATCAAGACAGACAGTAAGAAGGGGAAGAGATGGTCCTTTAAAGGATTTTTCAAAGAGACCTAAACATTATTCTTATGAG
>JBFLYE010000150.1 GCA_040756715.1 bacterium | reverse complement strand
ATTCAAAATTCAAAATTTAGAATTCAAAATTTCTTAAAAGGTGGATGAATTTTTAACAGATAAACACAACCCTATCTATTTTTGCACTAAGTGATGGAAGATACTATAATTTCTATTGTTAAAACCCCTGAATTTTTACCAATAGATAAGATAAGATTTATAAATGCCCTCTTAAATTTAGAAAGGTCTTCCTTAATAACAACTTCTTTTTTAATAATATCGTTAATAGACCTCATTTCAAAGCTTTTCCCTCCATGTCGAACATCAGAGGTATCCCTGATAAAAGTTGTTTCCTCTCTTGTAATATAGAATCCCTCTGGATGAATCAAAGGATATACTTTAGATAAGATGGCTTGGGAGTAAGCCAATAAAGAAGAAAAGAAAAGAAGAATTAAGGATAAGGATAGAACACTATAATTTTTATTTTTTATCTTTTCATATAACCATAAAATAGAGAATCCAGCAAATATAATCAATAAAGGAACCCCTGAAATTCTATATCTTGCGGTAATAAAAAAAGGAATAAGGCTTAACATAAAGGTGAGAACAAAAAGATAAAGCAAGAATGGTGTTTTCCAATCCTTTAAAGATAAAAATAAGCCACAGATAGCCAGAAGAGAAATAGGACCAAAGCCAAGGAATAAAGGAAACTTAAAAAGATAAGAGAAGCCTTTTTGAAAATTGTAATTTACATTATTCTCAATCTCATATCTATCCCAAAAAAGAAGGAATTTTTTAAATTGAAGAAGAAAAAAGCCTTTTGGATTCTCCTTAATAAACCTCAATACCTCTTTGATATAGGCCTTATCTCCTTGTTCTTTAACCATCTTTCCAATCTTATCTCTATAAGATAAGGGTGGATATCGAAATACCCCATCACTATACGGATTATTCCCAATCCAAAGATTTACTGGCCCATTGGTTGAGATTAGCACAAATCTGCCTGATGCAAGGTAGTTCCTGATTGTTGCAGGAGAGATGGTAAGAAGGATAATTAAGCAAAGAAAGCCATATCTTAAGAATTTTGAATTTTGAATTTTGAATTAATGAGCATCCAGGGAAGAAGAAAGGGAATAAAGAGCAAGATATTTGCCCTGGCTAAGGCAGAAAGACCTAAAGAAATTCCAGCAAAGGCAATGTTTTTGTAAGATGGGTTATCCTCTATTCTTAAGAGAAGAAAGATGGATAATGTATTTAGAAAGGTTATCAAGGATTCCATAAGCAAGACACCTTCGTGGATATAGAACATTGCATAAAGGATTAAGATAATCAGACAGATATAACCAATTGTTTTATTAAAGACCTTCTTTGCGATTAAATAGGTTAAAAAGGAGGTTAAAACACCAAGGATCATCTGGATAAGCCTTGGGAAATAAGGGTCTATGCCAAAGATTTTATAGATTAAGGCAAGGAAGTAGAAATATAGAGGACCATAGTAATATGGCTCTTTTTCTGAGAATGTGCCATCAAGGATTTGCTTGGCATAATTATCATAGGTTAGCATATCTGTTCCTGGTTGTGGATTATAAAACGAAGGGTCATTTGCCTTAAGAGAGGAGAGATAGATAAGGCGAAAGATAAGGGCAACAAGAAGAAGCAAGGAAACAATGATTATCTCTTTTTTATCTTGGATAAACCCCTGCCTCGATTTCTTCTTTTTCATAAACCCCATTATATATCGCCTTAATCAAAAAGGCAAGTTAAAGCTTAAAGGCTTATCTTACCACCATCGCCTTTATGGCAGAGAAATTGCCTGCTTTTATTTTATAAAAGTATAATCCAGAGGAGAGGTTTTGTCCAGCATTATTTTTTAGGTCAAAGAATATTGCCCTATTCTTTTGGGTATATGAGCCTTTGGGTTTGTTTCCTAGCTCTATGGTTTTTACCTTTTGTCCTAAGATGTTGTAGATTTCCAATGAAACATTGGAATCTTTGGAAAGCTTGAATGGGATATAGCAGGCATCCTTTGCGGGATTGGGGTATGATTGAAGGAGCTCTGATTGGGATGGGATTAAAGGCTTAATGGTTATCTCTTTATCTTTTATTTCTAAGGGAATCCTCTCAGCCAAAAGGTCAAAGAGAAGGCAGGAGGTTATGCTTATCCTCTCTT
>JBFLYE010000149.1 GCA_040756715.1 bacterium | reverse complement strand
AGGCGAGAGAGTTTATTTATTACTTGCTTTCTTTGTGCCTTTGCCCCTTTGTGCCTAGGTATATAAGACAGCTAAACAACGGCTATGGTAATTTGGTTAAGAGAGAAGCTAAACACGTACGATTATTTTAACATTCATAAACACATACGTGAAAAGAAAGGATGCGTTGACTAATCTCATCTATCTCATCTTTTAAGCTTTCTGCAATACTTACCCTCTTTCCAGATAAAAAAGGAATTTTTGAGAGAGAATTTATTATTTTTATAGCCTGTTGGGAGATAGGAAAAGAACCATCTAAATGCTCATTACAGGTAAGCCCTCCATCCTTAAGGTTTAATCCCACCGCATCCTCTATCTTCTTATGACAACATATACATTTAGAGAGGGAAGGAAAAAGCCCGAGGAGGGAGATTAGTTTAAATATAAACAATGGTTTTATCAAAAAATCTATTTTTTCTTCTACCCACAAAAGGCTTTGAAGGAGCAATTGGAATATATGGTAATCTGGATGGGAAAACCCAACAAGTGAGTTTATGGCCTTTGTAATAAAAGATGCCATTTCCATCTTTTCTATATCCTCCCTTAAAGGAGAAAAGCTCCTTATTATTTTACATTCCCTTAAAATAGATGTATAATCTCCCCACCAAAAGGAAAAGTCACAAAAAGAAAATGGTTCGATAAGGCCGCTAAATCTACTTTTTATCCTTCTTGCACCCTTTGCCTGGACTTTAATCTTTCCAAACCTTTCTGTGTAGATAACCGCAGATTTATCCCTTTCTTTTAATTCCCTTCTTAAAAGAACAATCCCAGAGCTTTTATAAAGGGGAAGCCTTCTCATTTATGGCTTTTTTACATATAATCAATATCGCACCAATAACTATTCCAAGGTCTGCAATGTTAAATGTTGGCCATCTAATATTTCCTATCCCAATTGAGATAAAGTCGACAACAAAGGAATAAATAATTCTGTCAAAAAGGTTAGAAATAGCACCACCAATAAACAGACCAATTCCTATCTTAAACAATAAAGGTTTTTCTTTTAAAAAAACAGAGTAGGCAACAAGGATGATGCAGATTATGAGGGTAAGCCAGAATATAAGAGAAGGATACCCTGAAAATAACCCGAATGAGAGGCCATAATTTCCTGTGGGAGAAAGGGCAAGGAAGGAAGAAATTGTAATCTTTTGAGAAATTCTTAAAGCCAAAATCTTTGTTATCCTGTCAAGGATAAATAAAAGAATAGCAATGATGAATGGTATCATATACCTCTCTTCTCTTGTCTGTCCTCTATCCTCTCCCCTCTGTTCTAATAAGCCATATGGATGAAAATGCCTTGTATTGGATTGCCCTAAGAAACCTTAATCTTATAAGCTCAAGGATTGCAAGGAATGTTACAATAAGCGAAAGTCTGTCTCCTACATCAAAAAGCATTGCAATTTCTATTTTCTTTATCTTAAAGAACATCTTCTTTATCCTCTCTATTGCCTCCTCTATTTTTGGCTCATCTATTACAAGCTCATAAACAGGGCTTTCTTTATTTTTGGAAAGTATATCCTTTAATGAAGAGAAAAGGTCAAAAATAGAGACTGTAATTTCTTCTTCTATATCCTTCTGCTTAAAGCTTATGGGAATTTTTGCCTCTTGTTCTTTAAACCTCTCTTCAATCCAAAAAGAAGCCTTTTTATACCCTTCATATTCCTTAAAATAACAAATGAGGTTGTTATCTCCTTCTTCAATTACTTGTGGTCTTGGAAGAAGAACATAAGATTTTATTAAAAGAAGCTCACTTAAAAAAACAAGAAAATGGGGTGTTTTTTCTAATTCAATCTCGCTTTGAAGTTTAAGATAGGAAAGATAAGAAGATGTTATTTTTGCCATTTCAAATTCCAAAGGAGAGAGCTTTCTCTTTTTTACAAGAACAAGCATCTCCTCTATTGACCCTTCGTATATATCAAGATTAAGTTTAAACAATTGCAGATACTCTTTTAGAAAGCTTTGATTTTAGCCGTGCTGCCTTATTCTTATGAAAAATCCCCTTTTTTACTGCCTTGTCAATCTTCTTAAAAGCAAGTTTTAGTTTTTCCAGGGAGGATTCTTTTTCTCCCTTCTTAATAGATTTAATAGAAGATTTTATCTCAGCCTTACAAGCCTTATTTAAAAGATATCTCTTCTTGTTTTGGCGAATATTCTTGAGAACAGAAATTTTTCTCTTTTTAATAGCCATAATGTATTATTTTATCATTACAATAAATACTTTGTCAATATTAGCCATTTGCTTTACACCCAATTTGTATTGTCAAATCTTTTTCTCGTATATGTTTAGGTAAATGAGAACAAGCAAGATGTGTTTAGCTCGTTTGCTAGAAACCCTCCAAAAAATACAGCTATATACGCCAATATTGGAGAAAAAGGCAATTTGCTCAATGTTTCTTAAACAGCTTCCAGGGGTTCTTTTTCAGGTCAGCTGATAGCTCTTCCAGGTTTTTTCCTGTATTTGAAAGGGATTTTGAGGCTTCTGTTATACTTGCCGATCCTTTTTCTACCTCTTCAATCAGCCTTCTCAAATCAGTCATAGCCTTGTTAAATGAAGAGGCACCCTCTGAGATGGATTTTTCATTTTTCTTTAAAATTGTATTTAAATTGTCAGCCGCTTCATTAAATGAGGCTATTGCAGATTTTAATTCATCTGGCTTTACCACCCCTGCAATCTTATTAAACCTTTCTGTTGCTTTATTAAAATTGCTGATGCTGTTTGATAAAGCCTCCCTGTCTATAGACTTTGCTGTTTTTTGCAAAGATAAAGATGCTTCTTTTAATTCAACAATACAAGACCTTATATTTTCCTTATTCTCCTTTGTTATATCAGCAATAGCCTTTGAAGCAATGGAAATGTTGTTGATTGCTTCGATGATTTCTCTCTTATTTTTTGAGATAATCTCTGAGGAATCCTTTGTAATTATAGCAAGGTTCTTAAGGGAATTTTCCAGGTTTAAAAGCATTTCCTTTTCTCCCATAAGCTTATCAAGGATGGTTACTGTTCGCTCCATCTTATAGACAACAATCTCAGACCTTTCAAGAATTTCAGAGACATTTACCGGGTTAATACCAACAAGAAAATCGCCATTTTTTACAACTGATCTGCTTTTTCCAAGCGTTATCTCAACATATTTCTCTCCAAGAAGACCTAGTGTATTTATAGTAATCATTGAGTCGGATGGAATTTCTACATCCTTTTTTACCCATACCTTTACATACACCTTATTATTCTTAAGATAAAGCCCCTTTACGCAGCCTGCATCCATTCCAGAAACCATTACAGGTGCACCATCCCTAATCCCAGATATATAATTAAACCTTATGGTAAATGTATATCCCCCTTGGCCCAGTTTTACATCACCAATGGCAATTATTAGAAAAGCCAGTATAAAAAGGCCAATTCCAACAAATATGCCTATTTTTAGTTCATCCTTCATCCCTCTTTCCCTCCGGTGATAAATTGCCTAATATAAGGATTATTGCTTTGTTTTATTTCATCTGGTGTTCCCTCAATAATTATTTTTCCATTATGGAGCATAGCAATTTTATCAGAAATATTATATGAAAGGGCTAGATCATGGGTTACCACAATGGATGTAACCTTAAGCCTGTTTGAGGTCTCTTTGATAAGATGGCTTATTTCAGAGCCTGTAATTGGGTCTTGCCCTGTGGTTGGCTCATCATATAGAATTATCTTTGGATTCGTAATTATAGCCCTTGCTAAGGCAACCCTTTTTTTCATCCCTCCAGAAAGGCTTACCGGATATAGGTTTTCAATGCCTGAAAGACCAACCAGGGAGAGAGCATTTTTTACCCTAGCCATTATATCGCTCTTATTTAAATTAGTATGCTCAATAAGAAAAAATCCAACATTCTCAAAGACATTTAGAAAATCAAAAAGGGCAGATTCTTGAAATACAACGCCAAACATCTGCCTTGTCTTTATAAGTTCATCCTCTGAAATACTTGCTATGTCTTTTCCAAAGATAATTATCCTTCCTTTGTCTGGTTTCATCAAGCCTGTAATTATCTTTAAAAGAACGCTCTTTCCGCAACCAGACCTTCCCAAGATAACATATGTTTTTCCTTCCTCTATATTAAGGGATACACCCTTTAATACCTCATTCTTCCTAAAGCTTTTATAAATATCCTCTATTTTAATCATTAGAATAAAATTACGGTTAAAAAATAATCAAAGACCAGAACAGTGGCAATGGATACAACAACCGCCGATGTTGTTGCCTCTCCAACACCAATTGCACCCTCTTTTGCCCTAAATCCCTTATAACAGCTTACAATAATTATTATTATGCCAAAGAATATTGTCTTTATCAAGCCAGAGGTAAGGTCAGATACCTTTAAGAAGTCTATCATTTTTGTAATGTAAAGGCCGCTTTTTATATCGAACATTACAACACCCACAATATATCCTCCAATTATTCCAATAATATCAGCAAATATTCCCAGTATTGGCATCATAATAGCTGTAGCAATAAGCCTTGGAAGGACAAGGTATTCCAAAGGGTTGACCGCTAGTGTCTCTAAAGCATCTATCTGTTGGGTTGTCTTCATTGAAGAAATAGTAGAGGCTGCTTTAGCACCTATCCTTCCTGCCACAAGAACAGCAACAATTACAGGCCCTACCTCTGTGAGCATTGAAGCACCAACCAGGGCTCCTGTATAAACCTCCATTTCTATTCTTTTAAATTGATTGTATCCAAGATAGCCAAGAACCATCCCAAAAAAGGAAGAGACAATGAATAAAATAGGGAGGGTATTTACACCAACATCAACCAGGTGAGAGATTATCCTGTGGGTTGTGGGAGTAAAAAATGGCCTCTTTATTCTTATAAACCTCTGCTCAATGATGGATTTTATAAAAATAATAAAAAGGCTCTTTGTAAGGATAAAAACCCTTCCCAGCTCTTCAAAGAAATAGGAAAGCATTTTCTAAAAGGGACAAAGTAGCAAAGGCACAAAGCAGATAATGAATAAACTCTGTGCCTTTATGCCTTCATTTCATTCTTTAATCCTTGAAAGATTTTCGAATTTTGCATATTGTTTTAGAAAGGCAAGCTTTACGGTTCCTATTGGTCCATTCCTTTGCTTTCCAATGATTATCTCTGCTATGCCCTCATTATCTTCTGTGGGTTTATAATATTCCTCCCGATAGACAAAGAGAACAACATCCGCATCCTGCTCAATAGCCCCTGATTCCCTTAAGTCAGAAAGCTGGGGCCTTCTCCTTTGAACCTCTGTTGCACGGGATAGCTGGGATAAAGCAACAATGGGAATATTTAGCTCCTTTGCCAGAGATTTAAGAGACCTTGATATTTCTGAGATTTCTTGCTGCCTATTTTCTAGGTCCTTTCTTCCCTCTATCAATTGCAAATAATCAATTATAAGAAGCCCAATATTATTTTTTGCCTTAAGCCTCCTTGCCTTTGCCCTCATCTCAATGACACTCATAGGCGTTGTGTCATCAAGGTAAATTTCTGCCTCCCTTAAATTTCCAGCTGCTAAAGAGATCCTGGGAAGCTCATCCTTTTTAAGCTGGCCTATCCTTAATCTATGGGCATCAACACGACCTTCAGCACATAGAAGCCTAATAACAAGCTGAGCCTGGCTCATTTCAAAGGAAAATATACCAACCGGGATTCTCTCTTTAATAGCAACATGCTGGGCAATAGAGAGGGCTAAAGATGTCTTTCCCATAGAAGGCCTTCCCGCAATAATAATGAGGTCTGATGGCTGAAAGCCTGCTGTTTGTTCATCAAGCTCAACAAAACCTGTGGGAATCCCTGTGATATGTGGCTTATGGGCACATAGAGCCTCAATATCTTCTGGCTTTAACATATCTCCTATGGATATAAATCCACCCCTTACCTTTTTTGAGGCAATGTTAAAAACAAGCTGCTCTGATTTATCCAAAATATCAGAGACATCGCCAATTTGTTCATAGCCCATCCTTGTAATCTGCAAACCTGCAAAAACAAGCTCTCTTAAGGCTGCCTTTTGGGAGATAATCTTTGCATAATAGGGTGCATTGGAAGATGGTGGAATAGAAGAGATTAAACTTGTAAGGTATGTGACACCACCAATTGTAGAAAGGGCCCCAGATTTATTTAGCTCATCAGAGAGGGTAACCAGGTCAACCGGCTCATTCCTTTCCCAGAGATTGAGCATTGCTTTATATATCTTTCGATGAGATTCCCTATAAAAATCATCCTCTCTTAAAAGCTCAACCACCTCATTGATTACCTCCCTATCCATTAGCATAGCCCCAAGGAGGGATACTTCAGCATCAAGTGCTTGGGGTGGAAGCCTTTCCTGGTTAATTAGAAGGGTGTCTAACATGATAATTCAAAATTCAAAAGGCAAAATTCAAAAGTATTTTAATAAAAAACCTTACCTCACTTTTGACTTTTGCATTTTGACTTTTGACTTAATTTTCTCCTTCTACCAAAACCTTAAGGGATGCCTTTATGTCAGATGCTAGCTTAATTTCTACGCTATGTTCCCCCAAGCTTTTAATCCCTTGTTCTGGAAGAAGGATCTCTTTTTTATCAATATCTATATTAAATTCTTTAAGGCTATCTTTTATCTCTTGTGAGGTTACCTGACCAAACATCCTATTTTCTTCACCTGTCTTCTTTCTCATCGTAATGGTCAAAGCCTCAATTTTTTCCTTTAATTCAATTTTTAATTTATGCTCCCTCTCTTCCCTCTTTTTTCTTTCCTCTTTTATTTTGTTCACTAGCTTAAGGTTTTCTTCTGTTGCCAATATCGCCTTTTTCTTTGGAAGGAGGAAATTTCTAACAAAGCCATCTGAAAGGGAGACAACATCACCTGCTTCTCCTTTTGAAATATCATCAAGCAGGATTACTTTCATTTTGATGTATAGGAAAGAAGGGCTAACTGCCTTGCTTGTTTAATTGCCCTTGCCATCATTCTTTGGTGTTTGGCACAGGTTTTTGTAATCCTTCTGGAGAGAATCTTTCCACTCTCGGAAAGCTCCTTTCTAATAATTTCATAATCAAGAAATGATATTTCTTTTATTTTTTCCTGACAAAAGAGGCAATATTTTCTCTTTACCTTTATCCACGGCGTCTTTTTCTTTATCTTTTTCTTCATATCTTTATTATAAATTTGAACCTTAGTTAATGTCTAGGAATTTGTTTTAAAATATCCAATGCTACCCTTAAAGACCTAATGTCTCCTTCTGGCTCCATTATTGGCTTTGTTCCATTTATGATACAATCTATAAAGTGCAAAAGCTCAAGTTTCAGGGGATTATCCTTATGAACAAAAATTCTTTCCACGAATGATTCTTGTTTATACCTTAAAACCTCAGGGGATGTAAAGTATTCTGATGAAGCCCTCCTGTGGATATGGAGGTCTTGCTCTGCATAATCAAGGAATATATATGCATCCTCCTGGGTAGCTGATAATGTCCTCATCTTTTCCTCAGTTGTCCTTGAGGCTGTTAAAGAGGCAATACAGCCATTTTTAAATATAATCTGAAGATTAGCAATATCTTCATAATCCGAATAAACCCTGCTTGCCACAAGGCTTGTTTTTTCTATCTCAGAGGGAACAAGGGAAAGGACAATGTCTATATCGTGAATTAAAAGATCCAAGACAACACCTGTGTCATTTATTCTTGGATTTTTTGGTCCTAATCTTTTTGTCTCAATAAATATAGGGTTTTTTATAATATTCTTAAGCTCACAAACAGCCGCATTAAATCTTTCAACATGGCCTATTTGAAGGAGGACATTATTCCTTTTTGCTATTTCAAAGAGAGCTTCTGCCTCCTTAATATTTGTTGTCATTGGTTTCTCAAGGAGGGTGGGTTTTTTCTTGTTTAAAAAATCCGAGGCTACTTGATAATGAATGCTTGTTGGAACAGCAATTGAAACAGCATCAACCTTATCATACATATCCCTATAATCTGTATATGGCTTTGTGTAATATTGTGATGCAATTCTTTTTGCCCTTTCTTCTATTATATCAGCAACCCCGGTAAGCTCTACATTTGGAATTTCTGAATATGCCTTTGCATGAAATTCTCCCATATGGCCTACACCAATCACACCAACCTTTAATTTTTTCATATATTTTATTATAGGATGTGTTTAGATAATCTTAAGGAAAACTTTATAAAATTATGAATTTTGAATGT
>JBFLYE010000148.1 GCA_040756715.1 bacterium | reverse complement strand
AGGAAAGCTTTATATAAAATTATGAATTTTGAATGTTGAATTTTGAATTAAAAGGGGAAAAATTTTATAAAACTTAACCTTCAATCCAAAATTCAAAATTTAGAATTCAAAATTTCTTAAAAGGTGGATGAATTTTTAAACAGATAAACACATACTAATGTTTAATTTAAAAGATGGGTATAGGTAAAGTAAATCAGGTAATCGGTCCTATCGTTGATGTTCTCTTTGAAAAGGGCGATATTCCCCCAATTTATAACAGCCTTCATATCCAAAAAGGGGAAGATATTCTTGTGGTAGAGGTAGCCCAGCACCTGGGAGACAATATTACAAGAACAATAGCTTTAGGAGCAACCGATGGCATAAGAAGGGGAATGGAGGCAATTGATACAGGAGGACCTATTAAGGTTCCGGTTGGCAAGGGCATATTGGGAAGGATGATTGGTGTATTGGGAAACCCTATAGATGAAATGGGAGAGGTAAAGGCAGAAGCATACCATCCCATCCACAAAACGCCGCCATCCTTTGAAGAGCAGGAGACCGTAAGGGAAATGTTTGAAACAGGCCTTAAGTCTATTGACCTTTTAGCCCCCCTTTCAAAGGGAGGAAAAGCAGGGCTTTTTGGTGGTGCAGGCGTTGGAAAGACCGTCCTTGTAATGGAGCTTATAAGGAATGTGGCAGAGCAGCATGGTGGTTTCTCTGTATTTGCTGGTGTGGGCGAGAGAACGCGTGAGGGAAATGACCTATACCTTGAAATGAAGGAATCTGGTGTTCTTTCCAAAACAGCCCTGGTTTATGGCCAGATGCAGGAATCCCCTGGTTCTAGATTCAGGGTTGGTCTTTCTGCCTTAACCGTTGCCGAGTATTTCCGCGATATGGGAGGTGCCGATATTCTTTTGTTTATTGATAATATCTTTAGGTTTATCCAAGCAGGAAGTGAGGTCTCTGCCCTTCTGGGAAGGATTCCCTCTGCGGTTGGCTATCAGGCAACACTAGGAACCGATATGGGTGCCTTGCAGGAGAGGATAACTTCAACAAGGAAAGGCTCAATTACATCTGTGCAGGCAATCTATGTTCCTGCAGATGACCTTACAGACCCGGCACCGGCAACCACATTTACCCATCTTGATGCAAGCATTGTTTTATCAAGGCAGATTGCCGAGCTTGGGATATACCCTGCGGTTGACCCATTAGATTCTACATCGCGTATCTTAACCCCTGATATTGTAGGAATAACGCACTACACAGTGGCAAGGGAGGTCCAGAAGGTTCTTCAAAGATACAAAGACCTTAAGGATATTATTGCCATACTTGGAATGGATGAGCTTTCTGAGGAGGATAAGCTTATAGTTGAAAGGGCAAGGAAGATTCAGAAATTCTTCTCCCAGCCATTCTTTGTGGCAGAGGTATTTACGGGAAGGAAGGGAAGGTATGTTCCCGTCGAGGAAACCGTGGCCGGGTTTAAGGCGATTATAGATGGAGAGCTTGACGATGTTCCTGAGCAGGCATTCTATATGGTTGGAAATATTGAGGAAGTGAAAGAGGAATACAAAAAAATAAAACATGGAGGTTGAACTTGTAAGTAAAGAGGGGATTTTGTTTAAGGATAAAGCAGAACAAGTTATTGTTCCAGGAGAGATGGGATATATGGGCATTTTAGAAAATCATACCCCCCTTCTTTCCACCCTTAAAAAGGGAAAAATAATGATTGATAAAAATGGATTTGATATAGATAAAGGATTTATTAAGGTATCTGATAATTATGTAATTATTTTAGCAGAGAAATGAAATTATCTGAAATTCTTTCAAAAGACAATTTGGTTCTTAATCTTAAGTCAAAAAAGAAGGATGATGTTTTAAAGGAAATGGTAGCATTTCTCTCAAAGAATAATGAAATTGATGAGAATGAGGTTTTGAAAGGGATTATGGCAAGGGAGGAGGTAATGAGCACAGGCTTAGGTCAGGGTGTTGCTATTCCCCATACAAAGGCAGAAAGCACAAAGGATCTTGTGGTTTTATTTGGAAGGCTAAAGGATGGAATTGATTTTAAAAGCATAGATGGAGAGCCTGTTTATTTAATATTTATGGTTGTTGTCCCACAGGATGCCACTGTTTCCCAAATAAAGATATTGGCAAGAATCTCAAGGCTTCTTAAGCACAATTATATCAGGGAGAAGCTTAAGGTATTAAAAACAAAGGAAGAAATTATTGATTTTATTAGCCAAGAAGAGGAAAGACATCTTCCCCATTAAAGATTTAGGATTTAATAAGGAGGTAAAAAATGGAACAACAAAAAAAACAGGCATTAGAGATTGCCCTTTCTCAAATTGAGAAGAATTTTGGCAAAGGGGCAATCATGAGGCTGGGAGACAGCAAGGCAAAGATGAATGTTTCTGCTATTCCTACCGGTGCATTAACCTTGGATATGGCAATTGGTGTGGGAGGGGTTCCCAGGGGAAGGGTGATCGAGGTATTTGGTATGGAATCATCGGGAAAGACAACCCTTTGCTTAAGCATATTAGCACAGGCACAAAAAGCTGGTGGTGTTTGTGCATTTATTGATGTAGAACATGCCTTAGACCCAAGCTATGCAAGGAAGGTTGGGGTTGATGTGGATAATCTATTAGTCTCCCAACCCGATACCGGAGAGCAGGCATTAGAGATTGCCGAAAACCTTGTTAGGTCGGGTGCAATTGATGCGATTGTTATAGACTCGGTAGCCGCTTTGGTAACCAAAGAAGAAATAGAGGGAGAAATGGGAGATAGCCATATTGCATTACAAGCAAGGCTGATGTCTCAAGCCTTGAGGAAGCTTACCTCAGTAATCTCAAAGTCAAAGGCGGTGGTTCTCTTTATCAACCAATTAAGGCAAAAGATTGGGGTTATGTTTGGACCAACTGAGACAACACCCGGTGGTCATGCTTTAAAATTCTATTCCTCTGTCAGGCTTGATATGAAAAGAAAGGAGAATCTAACCAAAGGGGATGAGATTATCGGAAGTAGGGTAAGAATAAAGGTGGTAAAAAACAAGGTTGCCCCCCCCTTTAAGGATGCCGAGATAGAGATTTATTATAACGAAGGCATCTCCTATGAGGCATCCCTCATTGATTTAGGCCTAGAAAAAGGGGTAATCACCCAAAAGGGTGCATTCTATTCCTACAAAGAAAAAACCCTTGGTCAGGGAAGAGAAAATGTAAGGAATTTCCTAAAGACAAACAAAGAGGTAGCATCAGCAATAGAGAAAGAGATAAGGGAGAAATCAGCTAAATGAAATAATTATGAACGATTATAGGCCAATAAAAATATATGCAAAAGATATAAAGCAAGATGATACCGCAATTCAACAGTTATTTTCTTTATACCCTAAAGAGGATATTTATTTTGAATTATAGTTAATTCCATAACGCTTTACAAAATGTATGTGTTTAGATAATCTTAAGGAAAACTTTATAAAATTATGAATTTTGAATGTTGAATTTTGAATTAAAAGGGAAAAAATTTTATAAAA
>JBFLYE010000147.1 GCA_040756715.1 bacterium | reverse complement strand
GATTTTTTAAGTAAAATAGAGAATATTAGGTAATTTTTTGTCAAGTGCAAAATATGTAGTGCCGAAAAATTGGGCCTTAGATTTAGTATTAGGGCCAATTTTCAAATTTAGTGGCGAAAATGACTTGACAAAATATAATTTGAGAGTATAATAAATAGTAAGCTATTAGAGTTTGTTGATCACTATAATATAAAAGGTTTAGGAGTTTGGGAGATAAAACCCCTGCTCAATACTTAAAAGATGAAAAGAATATTATCATACAACATATCGTTAGCTAACATAGATGGAGAGAAGATGTGATTCTTGGGTTAAGTAATGATGTAATTGTTAGAAAAGAGTCTTTCGGAGGGGTAATCTTTAACAAAAATAATGGTGTTACAATAGAGCTTGATAAAGAAGCATATAAGTTTGTAAAATTGTTTAGAACGCCAATTGATGTTGAAACTATCTCTAATAAAGAGGCATTAAATATTGTAAAAACGCTCTTTGCAAAAGGCATCCTTATTGAAACACTGAACAGATACAAGAAAGATGAAAAAGAGGGTGGATATCCCTATGTTGTTCATCTTGGTGTAACCTCAAATTGTAATTTTAACTGCCCCTGCTGTTATCGTGTTGATGAGAAGGAGATGCCAAAGGATGAGCTCTTCAGGTTAATAGACGAGCTTTGTTCTTTGGGTGTATTTCAATTAGCCATAGGAGGAGGTGAGCCATTTTTACGACCAGATATCTTTGAAATTATTGAATATTGTAAAGGGAAGATAGTCTGCAATATTACGACAAATGGCTTTGGGATGAAAGAAAATATAGGGAGACTAAAGGGGCTTGTGCAGCAGATAAATGTTAGTCTAAATGGCTTTTCGCCATTGACAAATATAGGAAGAGACAGCCATGCATTTGGGATGGCTGTGGAGGCGATAAATATCCTTTCTAACCTTAAGATAAATTTTGGTGTAAATATTCTGGTTGCAAAGGAAAGCCTTCTGATACTTCAAAAGACCTTTAAATTTCTTGTCCAACTTGGGGTAAAGAGGGTAGTAATTCTTCGTCCCAAAAGGAATAAAAATTTATGGTTCAAAACAAATAGGCTCAAAAAAGAGGATTGTGAGAGATTAAAAGAGATATTGGAAGAATGGGAGGAGATACTTGATATTCACATTGATTGCTCTCTTATGGAATTGATGAAGGATATCCCTGATGATAAGCTCTTAAAATGGGGAATATTCGGCTGTCAACAATCTTCAACAATATGTTCAATAACACCAGAAGGTTATATTCTACCTTGTTCATTCATAAGGACTCCATTGGGTAAATTCACGGAAGGTAGTTTTAAAGAGATATGGCATTTATGCCAATTTAGAAGATTAAGGGAGAAAACAAGAAAGGTCAATAGACTCCCAATGTGTGAGGTGTAACAATGAAGATTATAAGTACAGCGGAAGGTTTTTGTGCAAACCATAGTGCGGCTGACTATGTTTTTATATCTTCAAGAAAACTTAGTAATCAAGAGATAAAAAAAGCGGAAAGACTATGGTTGAAAGAGACAAGGAAACAAGGATACGGGGAAGAAGAAACAATAGGTGTGGGAGAATATGGATTCTCGCATGAGTCCTGGTATCCATTTTTGAAGGATTTAGAGGAAGAGTTTATGGAGAAGCTTTTTGATATAGAGATAAAAAGTTATGAGTTTAGTGGTAATGACGAAATAAAGTTTGGTTATGAGTATGATGAAGAACTATATAAAAGGCTTAAAATGTGTAGTGGTTATGGCAAAGGTGGCTGGATATTTGTAAGTAAAAAAGGAGAGAGGATAATTCTTGAGCTAAATTTTTACATAGATACTTATGATGTTTTTGAGGATAGGGAGTTATTCTATAAGTTTTTAGAGAAGGTAAGAGAGGACATATTGAGAGGGGATTTAACGGTATTAAGATGTATTGGTGAATTTTATTCCATAAAGGCAGAGGTTTTATGGAGAGAACTTGGTGAACCCACAGAAAGGGCAATTCTCTTTAAGAAAATGTTGAGAGAGGAGGAAGAATGGGAAGCTTAAGCTTACCCTGCCTCTGTTCCTGCTGGTATTAAGAACTTCGGATGTGTTTAGCCACTTATAGTATCTTCCATAACTTATTACAAAAAAATGCTAAAGTAAAACCATAAAAATTCCGATATATAATATATGGAAGAAATAAATAGTCAGAATGTAGA
>JBFLYE010000146.1 GCA_040756715.1 bacterium | reverse complement strand
TCAAAATTCAAAATTTAGAATTCAAAATTTTATAAAACTTAACCTTTTTCAATTCAAAATTCAAAATTTAGAATTCAAAATTTCTTAAATACTATTTTTGCACTAAGTAATGGAAGATACTATATATCATTTGACATAGTAGTAACAAATTTGTTTTTTCTGGAAGGCAAGATTATTTGTTAATATATTTCCAAAAGAGGGTAAAGGAGATTAAAAAGCCAATGACCAGGAGGTATTCAATGCCTTTTGTTGCATAAATGTCTATAAAGCTATTCATTTTCCCATTTGTGTTCTCTTAAAATTGGCATTCGATTAACAATCCAGCGAAATGCCCAGATTTGGATAAGGATTATGGTAAGTGAAATTACACATTCCATCCAGCCTGGAAAATGATGTGGTAGATACCATTTAAAGGCAATCATTGTAACATTTAACCGGTTTAAAATAACCCCAATTACAGTAATAAAAGCGGCAAGTTTAATCAAACCCATCACTTTTCTTCTTACCCCTTCGGTGAACATAACCATTGGAAAAAGGATAAATCCTATAAGCTCAACCAAATATAAATGCCCCATTGGGCTTTGAAAATATTGCCAGTGCCTTGAATGGGCGATATCAATAAGCTTTAAGGAAAGATAGACAAACATTGTAAGACAAGCTGCCTTTCCTAAACCGATAATTAACTCCCCAAAGTTATAAGCTTGGTCTTTAAATACCTTATGTGAAATGGAGTCTATAATTATTACCACAGACAAGCCAGAAAAGATGCTTGAGATAAAGAAAAAGATGGTTATATTGGAATACCAGAGGGGATGAAGCTTGGTGGGAGCAAGCAAGAATAAAGCACCAACACCTGCTTGACTGATCGTTGAAAGGGTAATTGCAAATATAACCGCGCCAACAACAAGCTTTTTAGCAAATTTGCGAAATCTTTCATTGCCAAGCCATTCAGTAATTGCCGGTAGAAATTCAGCAAATAGGCAGGTTATATAGAGGACAAGAACCCATACAAAAATAAAAAGAATAGAAGAAATCCCAAATGAATTTCCTATAATCGGATTAAAAATATGCCAAGGTCTTCCCAAATCAAGCAAAACTGCAAACGCATAAAATATATATCCCAAAAGGGCAGTAAGTATAGCAGAACGGACCATCGGACGATATTTTTTAAGCCCTAATACATAAACAATAAATGGTATTATATATCCTCCACCTGCTAAAGCAACCCCGGTAACTACATTAAACCCAATCAATAGCCCCCAGGGAAAATCCTGTGAGCCTCCTTCGGAAATTGCTCCTAATCCATTGGTAAAGCGATAGATTATTAAGGCAATGCCAAGAAGGATTATGGGTGTGGTAATGATATTAAATGGTGTAAGTAGCCTTCCCTTTGGCTTTAGCTCAGAAATAAAAAATAAAATAAACCTCTTAATCTCCTTCATCTTCTTTCTTTAAAGCCTTATGTAAGCCAATAAGAAATGAGGGCCAGAGCAAGAATATCAAAGCAACGCTGTATAAAAATTCCTTTGTGTATTCAGGGTATGGCGTTTCTCCAACATTTTCTGGAAAGCCCAATTTTTCAAAGGGAACGCTTGCAAGATAGAGCCAGCCACATCCTCCTGCCTCCCTTTCTCCATAGATATGATGGACATATTTATCGGGATTTTTATAGATTCTTTCCTTTGCAATTTCAATAAGCTCCCTCCTTGTTCCAAATATAAGTGCCTCCATAGGGCAGGCATCTACACAACCAGGCTTTTCTCCTTTTTTAAGCCTTTCAAAACAAAATTCACATTTTCTTATCTTAGGATTTAGGCTGTTGTATTCAAACTTTGGAATATCAAATGGGCAGGCAATCATACAATACCTGCAGCCTAAACATTTATTCCCCCTCCAGATAACAGGGCCTTCCTTGGTTTTGAACATTGCCTTAACCAGGCAGGCAGAGGCGCAGGCTGGCTGATTGCAATGCATACATTGCTTTTTGACAAATATCTCCTGGTTGTCAATTTTGAATTTATTGACCACGGTAAAGGCATCAATGCTTGTCTGTCTTGGCTTATCATCTCCTAAATTTGGTGCGGGAAGATGGTTTACTTCACTACAAGCCTTCTCGCAAGAACGGCAACCAATACACAATGTTGTATCAACCAGCATCCCATAGAATTCCTTTGTTTCACAAGGATAAGCTTTTCCTTTAATCCCCACCAATCCACCTAATCCTATCGCCCCTGTTTTTAAAAACTCCCTTCTATTCATCTTTGTGCCTTTGTGCCTCATGGCAATCAACACATTTATTCTTTACCTTCATCTTCCTATGATAAACAAGACACCTTCTATGATATGCGCCTTTAAGCCCGGGAATTTTTCCTGGCTTTGTATGGCAGGTCTTGCAAGCCATTGGCTTTTGTTCTAATATATGATGGCATTCTCCACATTCCTGAGGATGCCTTTTATGGGAGAATGTTACCGAGCCATATATTCCAGGGATATTGTCTAAAATACAAATGTCCTTTAATTCATCTTTTCTTTTAATCCTATGGCAATCTGTGCACCCTGTAGGTCCCTTTTTCATCTCCTTATGACAGGTTATGCAATTTTTATGATATGCCCTTTGCAAGCCCAGCATTGTTTTTTTATCCTTCTTATGACAGGTATAGCAAGATTTTGCCGGCTCTTCGGGAAACCTATGGTGACAAGCCTTGCAGCTTTCAGGAACAGCAAAATGTTTATAGTGGGGAAAGCGAACAGGACCAAAAAACTCTGATATTTCATCAATCTTACAAACATCAGGAATTCCAGCAAGATATGCAATCCCTGCCAAAGAAAGAAGAAACAAAAGGACTTTAATTCTTTTACTCAACAAATGACTATTATCTTTACATT
>JBFLYE010000145.1 GCA_040756715.1 bacterium | reverse complement strand
AAGGAAATGCACAATGATACAAGGGAAACCCTTAAAGAAATAGCCCATCTGATTGTAGCGGAAGGTGAGAGAACCCGAGGAGCAATAAAAGAGGCAAAATGAAGATAAAAGTCCTATTTTTCCTTCTCCTTTCAACCCTTGCCTTCCCCCATCTTCCCCTTCCTACGGTGGATACAAGCAATGGAAGCCTCAAGCTATTCTATATTGACTTTAAGATTCCAGCAAGGGGGATAAACTTAGAGATAACCAGAAGCTATTGGAGCCAGAGTGAGCACATCGGCTATTTTGGCAATAAATGGCATTCTAATCTTGATCTTACATTAGTTTATTATCCAGAATCCTCAAAGAAGACTATTGATATTAACCTAAAAGATAAAAAGAGAACAGAGCAAACAAAAACCAATCCTCCTGAGATAAAGATATTTGAGGAGAATCTAGTAAGGGAATTTGAAGCAAGGGATGGAACAACAACCTTTGCCTCAATCCATCACAATTACCAGATAATCACAAAAATCCCTGGCGGATTTATCAGAGAAACCCCAGATAAGACAAAATATTACTTTACCCAACTTGTTGAGGAAAGAGAGGTGCCAAATGAGGACAATTGGATAAAGAAATGGAAAGACAACGAAGGAAATGAGCATCAAACTGCCTATTTCTATTACACTGAATGCCCAAGAAAGACCTATCGGCTTAAAAGAATAGAAGACCGATATGGAAATACCTTAAGCTATGAATATGACCAAAACAATCGTCTTAAAAAGATAACCGACACTTCAGGAAGAAGCCTAAATATCACAACC
The DNA here is from genome assembly GCA_040756715.1 of bacterium. NCBI lineage: Bacteria > bacterium. The sequence continues at coordinate 1,822 of JBFLYE010000145.1, read as the reverse complement.
AACCTAAAAGGAAGAATAACATCCATTACCGATCCTTTAAACAGAACAATAAGCTACGAATATAGTTATCAAGAAAACCTTTCCTCTTTTACTGACCCAGAAGGAAGAAAAACAGAATTTTCCTATGACTCTTTCCATAACCTTACCAGGATAGCCCATCCAGGAGGAAAAACCATACAAATAAAATATGACCCAGGGAGAAAGGTTCTCCAGGTAATTGAACCAAACAACAAAACAACAAGATATTCTTATTCAATGCTAAATGAAGGAATGGTTACAACTATAACCGATCCAAGGGGAAACAAAATGACTTATTCCTATGAGCCAGGATACTATAAATACCAAGAAAAAACAGCAATAATAACCGACCAGGAGGGAAACACCTGGAAAATAACAAGGGATAAAAGAAAGAACATTATAAGATATGAGACACCAAACAAAGACATCTTTTTATATACCTATGATGAAAAAAGTAATCTTATTCAAGCAACAGACCCTGAAGGGAACAAGTGGAATTATGAATATGAACCTAAATTTAATTTTGTTTCTAAGGTAATTAGACCAGATAATGGCATATTTAATCTAACATATGATTCATCTGGAAATTTGATAGAACTGAAACAACCAACAGGAGCTATTATCAAAATAGGATATAACATATATGGCAAGCCAACATCCATTATTGATCCAAACAACCATACTGCCTTTTATGAATATGACACCTATGGAAACCTTGTAAAGGTTGCAGATTCATTAGAAAATATTTCAGAGTTTATATATGACCTTGGAGGAAGGTTAATATTAACCAAAGACTCTAAAGAAAACATAACGGAATTTACCTATGACAATGTAGATAATCTCACTCAAACAAAGGATGCCTTAGGAAATCTCACAAGCTATACCTATGACCAAAGGGGAAACATAAAGGAAATCACAGATAGTAATAATAACAAAACAACCTATGACTATGACCTTTTAGACAGGCTAGTAAGGATAAAGGATAGTCTCAATAACATAATAGAATATAGCTATGACAATAGCAACAATCTTATTTCAATAAAGGATGCTTTAGGAAATCTCACAAGTTATGAATATACAAAAACAAATCACCTTTCTAAAATCATAGACCCTCAAGGAAATACAACCAAATACGAATATGACCAAATTGGTAATCTTACCAAGATAATTGACCCAAATGGAAATCAAACCCAATATACCTATAACAAAATATCTAATCTAATCGAGGTTATTGATGCAGAAGGAGGAATAACAAAGTATAACTATGACTCATTTGGAAACCTATTAGAGATAAATGATGCAAACAACCATAAGAGAAGCTATACATATGATAAAATGCTTCATCTTACATCTGAGGTAGACTCCCTCAACAATACAATACAATATCAATATGACCTTGCAGGAAACCTTATCTTAAGAAAGGATGCAATGGGTTATACTACCAATTATAGTTATGACGAGATAAATCGCTTAATCAAGATAAATTACCCTGATGGTTCTGAGACAAACTATAAATATGACAAGATAGGAAATATTACCTCTCTCTCAAATCCAGAAGTTTCAATGGAAATTACATGGGATGCCTTAAACAGACTTTCTAGCCTCTCTGCCTTAGGAAAGCAAATAGCCTATACCTACGACAACAATGGAAACAGAAAGACATTAGAAACAGAACAAGGAACAACCACCTATCTTTACAACAACCTCAATCAACTTACCGAGCTTACCAATCCCTATAATGAAAAGACAAGCTATGCATACTATCCCAATGGGCTTCTTAAATCAAAAACCCAAGCAAATGGGA
>JBFLYE010000144.1 GCA_040756715.1 bacterium | reverse complement strand
ACTAGTGTATTAGCTGATGCACCAAATTTTGTTGAGCAGCCACAGAATAGCTTGCTTTTTGTTTTCAACTGAAGGTGAACCTCAAGACCTATAACCGGCTCATACATATAGTATCTTTCTTATAGTAGTTTTTCTTAAGATTATCTAAACACATACATTTTATAAAGCGTTATGGAATTAACTATAGTATGCATATTACCTTAAAAAATTTTATCAAAAATTACAATTGAAATAAAGGAAAAAATTTAAATCTTAAATTACCACATTGTTTCTGACCATTTATGGAAGATACTATATATGCCACTCCTTGACAAAATAAAATTTTTGTTTTTATTATATTTACAATTTCTTAAAGATTTTATAAAAAATTGCCGATATATAAAAGGGATAGATGAAAATATTTTTGGCGGAAGACAAAGATAGTGTGCAGGAGACCATCTCCCTTTTAAAAAAGAGGGGTGATGAGGTAGAATTTGTAACCGATGGTGTATCCTGCATTGAAAAGATACAATCTGCCCATCCAAATCTCCTTATTTTAAATGCATTCCTTCCTGAGCTAGATGGTCATCAACTCTGCTATCTCTTAAAGGGTGATGAGAAATATTCAAATATTCCAATAATCCTTATGGAACCTTTAGATAAAAAGGTGTTTGTTGATGCAAGCTTGAATATAGAAGGAAGGATAAAAAAGCCTTTAAAGGAGGAAGAGCTTTTCCCTTTAATTGATGAGATTGTAAGGAAAAAAATAGGAGTAAGCGAAAAGGCACAAATTGAGGTAGATAAGCTTTATAAAAAACTTCAAGAAAAAGAAGAGGAGCTAACACGGCTCAAATCCTCTGTAGAGAGGTTTAGAATTTCAAAGGAAGCACTTACCCAAGTAAATGCCCTTTTGAATAAGCAGATACAAGAGATTACCTTTAGCCAAAAAGTAGAACAAGCCCTATCATTCTCATTTATGGATATTGGGGAGACAAATGATACATTTTTTGATATAATGAAGGAGACAATCCCCATTGAGACTAATTTTTGTATTATCTGGGATGATAATGAAGGAAGGCTTTATCTCAAAACAAACACCCTTCTTGCTGAGGATTTTTATGATGAGCTTTATAAGGCTGTATCAGATGTTTTTCCTTCCCTTGAAAGGGACAAGGTAAAGGTATCAAAGGGAGGTATGTTCACAAGCGCAGAAAAGGCAAAAATGTACTCCTTTCTTGTCTCTGTTTTACCCTTAAACGAAAAAACCATCATTGTGGGTATATCAAGGGAAAAGCCTTTTGATGAAAAAGAAAGAGAGCTTTTTGGAAAGGTATCATCCCATGCAAAGCTTGGTTTTTCCCATGCCATATTCTTTGAAGAGCTTGAGAGGACATTCTTTAATACAATGACCTCTCTCATTGAAACAATGGAGGGAAAGCAAAAATACCAGGCAGGTCATTCGGGAAGGGTTGCTGCTTATGCCAAGTCTGTATGTGAAACACTTGGCCTTTCAAAGGAAGAAACAGACCTTGTCTGTGATGCGGCCCTTCTTCACGATATAGGAAAGATGAGCGTTCCCGATGAAATTTTGAATAAAACCACAAACTTGTCAAAGGAAGAGTTTGCTATGATTCAACTCCATCCCAGGATAGGAGAAGACATCCTTCGCTCATTCAAAACATTTCAGAATATGCTTCCCATTATTTGCTATCACCATGAAAAATTCGGAGGTGGTGGCTATGGAAAGCTGAAAGGTGAGCAGATTCCTTTGGGTGCAAGGATTCTGGCTGTCTGTGATGCCTTTGATGCTATGCTCTCTGACAGACCATATAGAAAGGCAATGTCTCCTGATGCAGCCCTGGCAGAGATAAAGGAAGGGATTGGAAGCCAATTTGATCCCACCGTAGTTAAGGCATTCCTTAAAAGCTGGCTTGAGAAGAAAATAAAGGTTGCAGCCTATGTGTAAATCATACCAAAATTTTAAATATGGCTTTATCAGGTATTGAAATATTTAAGCATCTTCCTAAAACAAATTGCAAGGAATGTGGCTTTCCAACCTGTCTTGCATTTGCAATGCAGCTTGCCTCTTCTAAGGTTGAGGTTTCTAAATGCCCATACATAAAAGATGAGACAAAGGCATTTCTGGAAGAAAGCCAGGCTCCACCTATAAGAAAGGTAATTCTTGGCGATAATTTTGCCATAGGAGAGGAGAGTGTATTCTTTCGCCATGAAAAGACATTTGTCCATCCACCAGGAATTGCCGTTTTGATAAAGGATAGAGAAGAGGAAAGCACCTGGAAGAAAAAAATAGCCTCATTTAACACCCTAAAGTTTGAAAGAATAGGGCTTATCTTAAAAGCAAACCTTTTATTCCTTGAAAATTCATCAAACCATAAGGAAAAATTTTTAGAATTGGTCTCTTATACAATGAAAGAATCTGATGGCATTCTTTGTCTTTCCTCAGAGAATATGGACGGTCTGAAGGAAGCAATTGAAATCACGAAGGAAAGAAGGCCTCTCCTTTATTCTGCAAACCAAAACAATATAGATGAAATAGCATCTATTTCCAAGGAATATAACCTTCCCCTTGTGGCAAAGGGAGATGGTTTAGAAAGCCTCTCCCCTTTGACAGAAAAGCTCATTTCCCTTGGAATAAGGGATATTGTCCTTGACTCAAGCCCAAAGACAATAAAGGAGGCATTTTATCACAATGTATTTATAAGGAGGCAAGCCCTAATTTCAAAATTTAGGCCCTTTGGATTTCCAACGATTACCTTTCCCTGTAGATTAACAGATAACCCAATGAAAGAGGCATTATATGCAGCAACATTTATCATAAAATATGGGGGAATTATTGTCTTATCAAATCTTTTTGCAGAATCATTATTTCCCCTCCTTGTTTTATCTTTAAACATCTATACAGACCCCCAAAGACCAATGGCAATTGAGGAAAAAATCTATGAGATAAATGGCCCTGATGAGAAATCGCCTGTTTGTATTACCACAAATTTCTCCCTGACATACTTTATTGTCCAGGGTGAGATAGAGGCCTCAAAGGTTCCCACCCACCTTATGATTATGGACACCGGAGGCCTTTCAACCCTAACATCCTGGTCTGCAGGAAAATTTAATGGCGAGCTTATTGCAGCCTTTGTAAAGAGAAGCAAGATAGAGGAAAAAATTTCCCACCGAAGAATTATTATCCCAGGCTATGTTGCAGGAATAAAGGGCGAGATTGAGGAGGAATTGAAAAACTGGGAGGTGATTGTAGGTCCTAGAGAGGCATCGGACATCCCCATTTTTCTTCAGAAATTCAATCGCTAAAACCTTAAATGGGAAAAAAGAAAATAGGTTTTCTCCAAAATATCATTAAGTTCATCCTCTTTTATAGATAATGGTGGAAAGAGATAGATTACATTTTCCAGTGGTCTTAAGATAAGACCATTTTTAAGCCCTTCTTTATAAACCTCAAAGCCTATTCTTTCCTTAGGAGGAAATGGCTTTTTTGTTTTCTTATTTTTTACCAGCTCAAAAGCGCCGATTAGCCCAATATATCGGACATCACCAACTATATCAAGTTCTCTAAACCTTTCTAAATTTTTGTGAAACTTTGGAATTATTTTTCCTACCCTCTCTAATGTCCTTTCTTCCTCAAAGAGCTTAAGGCTTTCTAGAGCAACCCTCGTTGATATAGGATTTGCTGTGTATGTATGGCCATGAAAGAATGTTTTTTTATATTCACCATAGAATGCTTGATAAATTTCATTTGTGGTTAGGGTTGCTCCTAAGGGAAGCCATCCAGAGGTTATTCCCTTTGAAAGGCAAAGAAAATCAGGGGAAATATTGACATATTCACAAGCAAACATCTTTCCTGTCCTGCCAAAGCCTGTGGCAACCTCATCTAAAATGAGATGAACATTGTGTTTTTTGCAAAGAGAGCCTACTTTTTCTAAATATTCCTTTGGATAGACAATCATTCCCGCTGCTCCCAATACCAATGGTTCAATAATTACCCCGCATATTTTGGATGCTTTTTGTTCCAGAATTTTTTCCATAGAGTCAATACAAGAAATATTGCAGGATTCCCTTGATAATTCCCTTGGACATCTATAGCAATATGGTGATTTTGCCCTGTATGAGCTAAAGAAAAGGTCTTTAAATGCACGATTAAATACACCTGAGAGGCTCATTGCACCCATTGTATCTCCATGGTATCCTAAATCAAGTGATAAAAATGCTTTTTTCTCTTTATAGCCTAAATTCTTCCAATATTGGAATGACATTTTAAGGGCTACCTCAATTGAGGTTGAGCCATTGTCTGAAAAGAAGATCTTTGTAAGGCATTTTGGGGTAATTGAAATAAGCCTTTCAGCAAGGCAAATGGCATTTTTATGGGTAAAGTGTGCAAATAAAATATGGTCTAATTTTTCAATTTGTTCTTTAATTGCAGAGATTATTCTAGGATGGCAATGTCCATGAACATTACACCACCAGCTTGCAATTGTATCATAATAGAGATTCCCAGAAATATCATAAAGGGCTACACCCTCTGCCCTTTCTATCAATATGGGAGGGAGATTGAGGCAATCTTTCATCTGGGTATATGGATGCCAGATGTATTTTAAGTCTTTTTCAATTAAGTCCATATTGGGAGGATTTTGAATTTTGGATTTGAAATTTTGGATTTTTGTCATAGGATTACCGAAAACCAATTACTTTTCAGTTACCTGAGGGGAGCGAAACTCCCCGACTTCTCAATTATCTTTAATGCTTTTCTTGCCGCATCTTCTTCTGCGCTCTTCTTACTTCTTCCAATGCCTTTCTCAATTATTCCAGCTACCTCCACAGAAACACTGAATATGGGTTTATGCTCCATTCCCGATTTCTCAATAAGCTTATATATGGGAAGGGTTCTATTTTTCTTTTGAACAAGCTCCTGAAGAAGGGATTTATAATCCAAAGATTCCTCCTTGCAAGACTCAAGATGCTTCATTATAAATGCCTTTGCATTTTCTATTCCAGAATCAATAAAAATAGCACCAACCAATGCCTCAATTGCCTCTGCCAATATAGAGGTTTTCTTCCTTCCACCTGTTTTTCTCTCGCCATTACTTAAAAATAGAAATTTTCCTAGCTCAATATTATTTGCCCAATTTGCAAGTTGTCTCCTGCTAACCAAACCTGCCTTCATCTTCGTAAGAAAACCCTCTGAATATTCTGGATATTTTTCAAAAAGATAGGAGGCAGCTACCATATTTAAAACGCTGTCTCCCAGAAAGCATAGCCTTTCATTGTTATTCTCTCTATCATAAGAACTGTGTGTAAGTGCCTTTACTAAAAAGGGGGTCTCTTTAAAAAAAACCCCAATATTTTTCTGAAACTCTATAATAACCTTTTCTTTATTCATACCTTTTAAATATAAGAGAGGCATTGTGTCCGCCAAAGCCGAATGAATTGGAAAGAACATAATCTATCTTTGCCTCCCTTGCAATATTCGGAACATAATCAAGGTCGCAATCGGGGTCTTTATATTCATAGTTTATTGTGGGAGGAATTATATTGTTCTTTATAGTAAGGCAAGAGGCAATAGCCTCAATTGCACCTGCTCCTCCCAATAAATGGCCTGTCATAGACTTATTTGCGGTTATGGGAATTTTATAAGCAAAATCACCAAAGACATCTTTTATTGCCAGGGTTTCTGCCTTATCATTCAATTTGGTTGATGTTCCATGTGCATTTATACAGGAAATTTTGTCAGGAGAAATATTTGCATCAGCCAGGGCATTTTCCATACATAGTGATGCTCCACTTCCATCTTCCTTTGGGGCTGTAATATGGTATGCATCTGCACTCATTCCATAACCTACAATCTCACAATAGATATTTGCACCCCTTTTTCTTGCATGATTTTCCTCTTCTAAAATAAGAATTCCAGCACCATTTGACATTACAAAACCATCCCTTTCTCGATCAAATGGCCTGGATGCCTTTTGTGGCTCATTATTCCTTGTAGATAATGCCCTTGCAGCACAAAATCCAGCAAGACCAAGTGGTGTAATGGCTCCTTCGCATCCACCCGCAACCATAACATCAGCTGCCCCATATTGAATTAGCCTATATCCCTCACCAATTGCATGGGTAGATGTTGCACAAGCTGTGGCTATTGCTAGATTTGGACCAGAAAAGCCAAATTTTATTGAAATAACACCAGATGCCATATCTATTATTATCATTGGAATAAGGAAAGGTGAGATCTTCCTTGAACCATCTTTGAGCAAAACGCTATGCTCCCTTTCTAATACATCAAGGCCTCCAATTCCAGAGCCAACCAGGACACCAATCCTTCTTAAATCCTCTTGAAAAAGAGAAATGCCCGAATCTATAATGGCTTCTTGCGTAGCAGATAGCCCATACTGGATGAATAAAGAGAACCTTTTCTTTTCTTTTTCAGAGAGAATTCCATCTGGATTAAAACCCTTTATTTCCCCTCCAATCCTTGTTGAATAGCCTGTTGTATCAAAGCTTTTTATCTCTTCTATTCCAGATTGTCCATTAATAAGAGAAGAAAAGAATAGAGAAACAGAATTTCCAATAGGGCTTATCACACCAAGCCCGGTTATAACAACCCTATGTTCCACCTTTCTTCTCTTTAATATATCGGACGGTATCGCCAATGGTCCTTATTTTCTCAGCATCCTCATCGGGAATCTCAAGGCCAAATTCATCCTCTAGTGCCATTACAAGCTCAACCGTATCAAGGCTGTCTGTTCCGAGGTCATCTACAAACGAGGCTTCCATATTAACCTGGGATTCCTGCACCCCTAGTTGATCAATGATTATCTTTTTTACCCTCTCAAATATCTCGTTTTCCATATTTCACCCCCAAAATTTTAATTAAGGAAATAGTGTAAATGTTAAACTTTATTTCTGTCTAGTTTTTTTAATTGACTTTTATTCCCATATAGGACATAATAATCCTATGGAAAATGAAAATGCACCAACCATACACCCTGTTTCTTTCTCTACCTTAAAAAAAGAAGAAATACTTACAGGGGAGGGAGAAATAACATCATTTGGCGATGTTCCTATTGAAATAAGCGTTGAGATTGGAAGGACAAAAAAATATGTAAGGGATGTATTGAGTATGAAGGAGGGCGAAATCCTTTGCCTTGATAAATTGTTACAAGAGCCATTTGATGTCCTTGCAAATGGGAAAATAGTAGCAAAAGGACAGGTTGTTATTGTAAATAACCTCATCGCAATCAGGATAACAGAATTGGTGGAATAAATGCAGATTAAAAAGTTAAAATGCTATTTTTTCCAAAATTTCTCCTTCCTTAATTCTCTTCATACAATTGTATTCCTTGCATTTTAACCCTTTGCATTTATTCTCTTTGCAGAGAACATCGGGGGTAAGTAGGGAATAATTTTCTCCTAAAGGATGCCATTTTTTGGGGCTTTGTTTTATAATGGGAGGAAATAAGCCAATTACTTTAATACCTAAACAACCTGCAATATGCAAAGGCCCTGTGCTTGGTCCAATAAATATAGAGAAGAGGGAGATAAGAGCAATAAGCTCTCCCAGGCTTGTTTTACCACAAAGATTAAGGGGGTTTCCCTTTGTCTTTGAAATTATCCTATCCACAATTGTTTTATCATTTATTTCTCCTGTAATCACTACCCTTGTTTTATATCTTTCCTCTATCTTCTCAATTAATCTAGCATAGCTTTCTTCTTCCCAATTCAATGCACTTTTCTTTCCTCCTGGGTGAATACCAATGATTGGCTCTGATATTCCAGAAATAAGGCTTTTTGCATATTCTAAATCCCTCTCCTTAACAAAGATCTTCGGGGGTTTAATTTCATCATCCAATCCAGCAATCTTAAGGCACCAATCTGCCTCATGGATGTTTCTTCTATGAATATACCTCCTTTTGTTAAATAAAATTCCGCAAGCTTTACAACCAGTTCCTACTCTTTCTGGTATTCCAGCAAGAAAGGAAATAAAGGCATTTCGCCAATTTGGATAAAAGACAAAGGCAATATCAAATTTGGCTTTAGAAAGCATTTTGGAAGCCTCAAAAATGCCTTTGTCATCAACCACTATTTCATCTATATCTTTGTTGTTCCATAAAATATCTTTGGTATAAGGCGAGACAAGAATAGAAATAAAGCCATCTGGATATAGCCTTTTTATGCTTGAAATTGCAGGAAGGGTAAGGATAAGGTCGCCGATCCCATCGTTTCTTATGACAAGAATTTTCACTTACTAAATAACAAACTGGGTATGTATCTCTCCTTTTCTAAATGCCTCATCATTAAGAATCTTCTGATGAAATGGGATGGTTGTTTTTATTCCATCAATCACAAATTCATCTAATGCCCTCTTTGCCCGAACCAAAACCTCCTCCCTATTTCTTCCAAAAACAATAAGCTTGGCAAGAAGGGCATCATAGAAGGGAGGAACCTCATAATCTGTATAGATATGGGTATCAACCCTTATGCCAATTCCCCCTGGAATATGAAGGCCTGTAATCTTTCCAGGAGAGGGAGAAAAATTATTATCAGGGTCCTGAGCATTTATCCTAAACTCCATAGCATGACCTGACATTATAATCTCCCTTTGGGCAATGCCAAGCTTTTCCCCTCCAGAAAGCCTTATTTGCTCCTTTACAATATCAATTCCAGTAATCGCCTCTGTTACTGGGTGTTCAACCTGAATCCTTGTATTCATCTCAAGGAAATAGAACCTTTTTTTCTCATCAACCAGGAATTCAATTGTTCCAATATTTGTATATCCTGCCTCCTTTGCAATCTTTATTGCAGACCTTCCCAAATCCCTCCTTAACCTTTCATCAACAATGGGTGATGGAGATTCCTCGATCAATTTCTGATGCTTTACCTGAATTGAACATTCCCTTTCACCAAGATGAACAGCCCTTCCAAAATTATCCATTATAATTTGAATCTCAATATGCCTTGCTTTTTCTATGAATTTTTCAATATAGACCTCATCGCTTCCAAAGGCATTCTTTGCCTCAATTTGAGCCATTTTAAACCCCTCCTCAAATCCATCCTTGTTGTTTATAATTCTTATCCCTTTTCCTCCCCCTCCACCAGAAGCCTTAAGCATAATGGGAAAGCCAATCTTTTCTGCGAGTTTTTCTCCCTCTTTATAGTCAGCTATGGGTTTTATTGAGCCAGGGATTATAGGAACGCCTGCCTTTTTTGCTATTTTTCTTGCCTCTATTTTATCTCCCATCTTCCTTATACTTGCTGGATAAGGACCAATAAAGGCAATGGAATGCTTTAGACAGGCTTCTGCAAAATCTGCATTCTCTGCCAAAAAGCCATATCCTGGATGGATTGCCTCCGCACCGATTACCTCTGCTGCACTAATTATTCGGGAGGAAAGGAGATAGCTCTCGGAGGGAGGGGCTGGGCCAATACATATTGCCTCATCTGCAAAGGATATGTGTAATGATGTAGCATCTGCATCTGAATAAATGGCTACTGTCTTAATCCCCATCTCGTTTGCAGAGCGAATTATCCTTAAGGCAATCTCTGCCCGGTTGGCGATTAAAATCTTTGAGAACATAAAAATTATTAGTATGTGTTTAGCTATTAGCCTTTTTTAAAGAAGAAAAAATTACAAATTAAAGGCTAAACATATACAATTTCACATATAAAATTTACCATATTTGAGGGTATTTGTCAAATTTTTATCTCAAAAAGGAAATTTTTGATTTTCCCTCTTTCTTTACGATGAATTTAATTGTTCCTAAGATTCCCGAATCTTTCTCCTCTGGCTTTCTTAAACCAAAGGCATAGTCTATTCTTCCATCTTTTACCCTATTCTTTAGGGTAGATGTAGCTTGGCTTGGCCAATTCCCTGGTTGTAGCTTATCTTGGGTTGGAGAAAGAAGGTTTTGGTCATAGCTTAGATGAATCTCACCACAAAGGCTATTCCTTGCCTCAGAGATTAGAATATTTAGGGTAATCACATCCCCTGGCTTTGCATGCTCTATTTTACTGCCTTTTTATACCCTTGTTTTTGATTTTAAAGATATGCTATGGAATAATTATGAAAAACAAAAAACCATTGATTATTAAAGATGGGCAATGCCTAATCTCCAAGCAACGGTTATTAGCTCACCCGAATCATGAAACCCTATGGTTGGGGTTAATGTCCGCAAATAAATCCCAAAAGCGACAAAGAAAACAAGGATGCCAAAGATGTAATTTATTGTTTTTAAAAGGGATTAACCGCTCATCCTTGCTTTTCATAAATCCCATTATATCAAGCCTTTAGCCCAAAAGTCAATGAGGGTTAGATTTGCTAATTTTTGGAAGGTATTTTACAAAATTCCCGCATTCTCTAGGGCAAGCTTTAATCTTGGCTCTTGAAATGCATATTCCTTTAAAGCCCTTTCTATTCTTTCTTCCCTTTCCTCAAGCTCCTTTGCCTTTCTAACAGCAGGGGCAAGGGCAGACCTTCTATCCCAGAGGACAAAGCCAATCAAGCCAAAGATACCAGCTAGAATGACATAAAGAAGGTTTTGCAAAGAATCTATTCTTGTATTCATTTCCTGGCGTAGGTCATCTATCCGTTTATCCAAACCATCTATCCGTTTATCCAAACCATCTATCCGTTTATCCAAACCATCTATCCGTTTATCTACATGTTGAATCTCTTCCTTTACAATCTTCCTTATCTCCTCGATATCCTGCTTGGTTAAGCTACAATAGGCAGCAGGGAATGTCAAAATCATCAAAATCCCAAAGATTGACTTTTTCATCTTACACAACCTTCCATTCCCCTCTCCTAGAGGGGTGTCAAACGAAGTTTGACGGGGTGTTATTTCCCTCTTTCAGAGGGGTGTCGCGAAGCGACGGGGTGTTTTCCTCGAAGTTCCACCTACCCCCTCAGACCTTCGCTCTGCCACCCCTTCTAAAGAAGGGGAATCATTTTATCTTACTTTAAGTATAACATATTTACAAAGATTTTGCAAGAAAAATTTTTGGGTAAGGCATGAAAACTTGACAAAAATTTTTAGAGTAAGTATCCTCAATAAAAATGGAATGAATATCATTAGGGTTTCAAATATAAAAATAGGAGAAGAATTTGTTTTGATTGCAGGTCCTTGTGTTATTGAGAATGAGGAGATAACATACGATACAGCCTTAAGGATAAAAAGCCTTACAGGAAGGCTGAAGATTCCATTTATCTTTAAGGCATCCTATGACAAGGCAAATCGGTCAAGTATAGATTCCTATAGGGGCCCAGGAATAAAGGAAGGGCTTAGAATCCTTGGGAAAATAAAAAATGAGCTAGATATTCCCATTATAACCGATGTCCATTGTAAAACTGAGATAGATGAAGTAGCAAAGGTTGTGGATATAATCCAAATCCCAGCATTTCTATGCAGGCAGACAGACCTAATCATAGAAGCAGCAAAGACAGGCCTTCCTGTAAACATCAAAAAGGGACAATTTATCTCTCCCCAAGATATGAGGCATGTTGTTCAAAAAATAGAATCTATTGAAAAAGGCAAAATTCTCCTTACAGAAAGGGGGACATTCTTTGGCTATAACAACCTTGTGGTTGACTTTAGGTCATTTCCCATTATGCGGGAATTTGGCTATCCCCTTATCTTTGATGCAACACATTCCTCGCAAGATAGGAAATTTGTCCCCTATCTTACAAGGGCTGCCTGTGCCTCTGGCATTGATGGCTTATTTATGGAGGTTCATCCAGAGCCAGAAAATGCTTTGTCTGATGGACAAAGTATGGTAAGACTAGATTCTCTGGAGGAGATTTTAAACCAGGCAAAGAAAATCCTTGCTAAATAACAAAATCTTTAGGTAGACAAAATGTTCTTTGGTTAGTATAATAAAAAAGAAGATGATGCTTTTTGATATTATGGATAAGCTAAAATGAAGGTAGCAAAAACGGGTAATGAGGCAATGGCAGAGGCAATGAGGCAGATAAACCCTGATGTTGTCGCAGCTTATCCGATAACACCAGCCACAGAAATTGTTATGATATTTGCAGGCTTTGTGGCCGATGGTCTTGTTGAAACAGAGTATATTCCGGTGGAAAGTGAGCATTCTGCAATGAGTGCCTGCATTGGAGCATCTGCTTCGGGTGCCAGGGTAATGACATCAACCTCATCGCAAGGGCTTGCCCTGATGTGGGAAATGCTCTACATTGCATCGGGATTGAGGCTTCCCATTATAATGGCAGAGGTCAACCGGGCATTATCTGCTCCCATAAACATCCATTGCGACCATTCTGATACAATGGGTGCAAGGGATTCTGGATGGATACAAATATACTCAGAGAATGCCCAGGAGGCTTATGATTATCTTATCCAGGCGGTAAAAATTGCAGAAAAGGCAAGGCTTCCCATTATGGTTACAACCGATGGGTTTATCATAAGTCATGGGATGGAGGTTTTGGAGACATTAAGCGATGAGGAGGTAAAGGGTTTCATTGGTGAATATAAGCCAGAATATAGCCTTTTGGATACAAAGAAGCCAATAACCATAGGAGCCATAGACTTTACAGACTATTACTTTGAGCATAAAAGGCAGACAATTGAAGCAATGAATAAGGCAGAGGATATTATTAGGGATGTAGAGAAAGAATTTAGCGAGAAATTTGGCAGGGAATATAGCCCTGTCTCTTCCTATAGACTTGATGATGCAGAGATTGCCATAGTTGCTATTGGCTCTACTTGTGGAACAATAAAATACATAGTTGATGAATTAAGGGAAAAGGGAATAAAGGCAGGGCTTTTAAAGGTCTCACAATTTCGTCCATTCCCAGATTCAAAGATAAGAGAAGCCCTTTCAGGAACAAAGGCAATTGCGGTTATGGATAGGGCATGTGGGTTAAATGCAAGCTTTGCTCCCTTATGCCTTGAAGTAAGGTCTTCTCTTTATAGTCTTTTAAATCCACCCATTATTGTAAATTACATCTATGGCTTGGGAGGAAGGGATACAACCATTGAGGAGATAAGAAAGGTTTTTTCAAATCTTTCTATGCTCCTTAAGGAAAAAAAGATTGAAAACCCCATAAGATACCTCGGTCTTAGGAAATAAAAAGATGGTGTATACTAAAAAGCAATTGGTTTTCCAGTAATATGAGACAAAAAATCCCAAATCTTAGTTTTGAATTTAGGATTTTTTAAATGATTACTTGAAAACCAATTTTGTTTGAGTATATAAGGAGCAAAAGGCAGAGAGATGAGTTTAGGGCAATTTCGGTTTAGAGTCTCTACTAACTTAAGGTTTGGTGTGGGGGAAAGCGAAAAACTTGGGGAAGAAATAAAGGGATTAGGTTATAAAAGCGTTGCTTTTATTATTGACCAAGGTGTTTTTAATCATCCCCAAGTCATAAAAGCGCTCAATAGTGTTAAAAAAATCGCTTTGAGACGGGATATTTATAAGAATGTTTCAGTTGAACCAGACTATGATTATCTTGAAGATTTTAAAAGGCAATTTGTTGGCAAAACTTATGATTGTCTTATTGGTATTGGAGGTGGTAGCACACTTGACCTTGCCAAAGGCATTGCGGTTTTACTAACGAATAAAGGTGAAGCAATTTCGTTTCGGGGATTTCCTGAGCTTAAAAATCGGCCATTACCGGTTGTTGCTCTTCCCACAACCGCTGGAACGGGAAGTGAGGTAACCTATAATGCTGTTTTCACTGATAGTAAGCAAAAGAAGAAATTGGGGATAAATTCTATATTAAATTTTCCTGTTTGTGCAATCATTGATCCTTTAATAACCGTTAATTGTCCTAAACCGGTAACTGTGTCATCAGGAGTAGATGCCCTTGTTCACACCCTTGAAAGCTATGTCCATAAAAACCATACGATAATCTCGCGTATGTATTCAATAGAGGCCTTTAGACTTCTTTTTAATGGGCTGATGAAGGTTTTGGATTACCCAAACAATGTTGAAATAAGGGGCGACATTGCATTAGGTGCTTATTTTGCTGGCATTGCTTTGATAAATGCGGGTTCAGGGCCATCTGGTGCTTTTTCCTATCCCCTTGGAGCGGTTTATAAAGTTCCCCATGGATATGCTGGTGCTATGTTTTTGCCTTCAATTACAAAAATAAATGTTGAAAAAGGTTATAGAGATTATATTAAACTATATGACTTAATAGAAGGTGCGGATTTAAATTTATCAATTGAGCAAAAGAATATGGAATTTGTAAAAATGATAGACTGTTTAATGGACAAACTTGAAGTTCCAAGAAAATTGAGCGATTATAATCTTACTTCATCTGATATTCAATTTATGATAGACCAATATGATGTTCTAAAACCCGCCATTGACCAGAATCCTGTAGAGATAACCAAAGATGATGTTCGCAAAATGATGCTTGAAATAGCATGAAAGGAAGAAAAATAAATGCCTGGATTTGAATTAATTGGAGAAGAAGAAAAGCAAGCAGTAATGGAGGTTTTTGAAAAAGGTGGAGTTCTTTATCGTTATGGATTAAATGCCAAAAGAGAGGATATTTTTCGGGTTGAAGATTTTGAAAAAGAGCTTGCTAAAAAAGTTGGTACAAAGTATGCCCTATGCGTTTGCAATGGAACAGCTGCCTGCAAACTGGCACTTTTTACACTAGGCGTTCGGCCAAAAGATGAGGTTATCACCCAAAGTTTTACTTTCATTGCAACAGTTGAAGCAATTTTGGAATTGGGTGCTAAGCCAGTTATTGCTGAAATAGATGCCTCTTTGAATATGGATCCAAAAGACTTGGAAAAGAAAATAACAGAAAGGACAAAGGTTATAGTTCCAGTTCACATGGCGGGAGTGCCCGCAAAAATGGAAGAGATTACAAATGTTGCTAAAAAATATAATCTTAAGGTTATGGAAGATAGCTGCCAAGCGCTAGGCGCTACTTATCAGGGTAAATATCTTGGGACAATTGGTGATGCCGGAGCTTATAGCATGGATATTGGAAAGATTATTACTACTGGCGAAGGGGGAATTGTGGTAACCAATGATGAAAAAGTGTATTTAAAAGCTAGAGAATACTCCGATCATGGACATGAATGTAATCCAAATGTTCCAAGGGGTGAAGATACTCGCACCATTTGGGGGTTTAATTACAAAGCAACTGAACTCCATGGTGCGATAGGCCTAGCTCAATTAAGAAAACTTGATTATATCTTAAAGAGACAAAGGGAAAATAAAAAAAGTATAAAAGAGGAAATTAAAGATATTTCTAATATTGAATTTAGAGAACTACCAGATCCAGAAGGAGATGCGGGTGATACCCTAATCTTTTTTGTTGAAACAAGGGAAAAAGCAACAAAATTCGCTAAAGCTCTTGCTTCAAGGGGATTAGGAACTAAAAACCTTCCTGATGCTATTAACTGGCATTATGCTGGTACCTGGACGCAGATATTTTATGACTACCCTGAATATAAAGATAAAGACCTTGAAAAGGTTTGGAGCCAGTCTACAAATTATTTAAGGCGAGCTATTGCTCTTCCAATAATGGTTAATATGTCTGATGAGCAAATTAATAAAGTGATATCTTCTGTGAAGGAGGTAGCATCAGAGGTTTTATGATATTGGGAGTTATTCCTGCTAGGGGAGGCAGCAAGGGTATTCCCAGGAAAAATATAAAACTAATTGCAGGGAAACCTCTGATTGCTTGGACCATTGAGGCGGCAAAAAGGTCAAAACTTTTAGAGAAATTTGTTGTTTCAACTGAACATCCAAAGATTGCAGAGATTGCAAGGCAATATGAAGCAGAAGTAGTAGATAGACCAAATGAGCTTTCAACCGATGAGGCTACTACCTTATCGGTTTTACAGGATGTTTTATCAAAGATAGAGGCTGACACAGTTGTCCTTCTACAGCCAACTTCACCCATTCGGGATAAGGATTTGATTGATAGATGTATAGAGAGATTTCAAGAAACAGGGGCTGATAACTTAGCAACAGGTTTTATTTGTAAATTTATGGAATATGGTTTCTACACCCAAAGGAGACAGGAGTTAAGAGGATTCTTTTATGATGATGGAAATGTTTATGTCATTAAAGGAGAGCTAATTAAAAAGGGGACAATGTTTGGTAAAAAAGTTGAGAGATTTGAAACCACAAGAGAGCAAAATATTGAAATTGACGATGAATTTGATTTTTGGATAGCAGAGCAGATTTTGCTAAAGAGAATAAAAGAGGGGAAACAATAATGGGAGAAAAACCTTATCATAAATATTGAGATCGAATTATTGTGGAATAACGAAACGATTTTTTTACTTGGAAAGCGAAGAGAGGAAATTACGTAAAGAAAGATGAGAAAAGAGCAAATTAATATAGCAGGAAGAACAATTGGAGACAACCAGCCAGTTTTTATTATTTCCGAGGCGGGGGTTAACCATAATGGCGATGTAAAAATAGCAAAAAAGATGATAGAGGCCGCAAAAGATATAGGAGCCGATGCAATTAAGTTTCAAACTTTTAAGGCTGATGAACTTGTGATTCCAAATGCTCCGAAAGCAGAATATCAAAACAAAACAACTTCCGGTAAATCCCAATATGAAATGTTAAAAGAGCTTGAGCTGTCGGAGAATGAATTTAAAAAGTTGTTTAATTATTGCCAGAAGAAAAATATAATCTTTTTGTCAACCCCTTTTGATTTTCAAAGCGCAGAATTCTTATATAAATTAGGGGTTCCTGCTTTTAAAATTGGTTCAGGAGATTTAACCAATATTCCTTTGTTAATTCAGGTTGCTAAGTACGGAAAACCTATAATCTTATCTACGGGTATGTCTACTTTGGCTGAAGTGAAGGAAGCAGTCAAACCTATTTATTCTACTGGTAATAAAAAGTTGATTTTGCTTCATTGTACATCAAATTATCCAACCAAATATGAAGATGTTAACTTAAAGGCAATGGTTACATTAAAAGATGAATTTAATCTTCCCATCGGATACTCGGATCATACTGAAGGCATTGAAGTATCTGTTGGAGCGGTTGCGTTAGGAGCTTGTGTAATTGAAAAGCATTTTACCTTGGACAAAAATCTTGCCGGGCCTGACCATAAGGCATCTCTAGAGCCAGATGAGTTCAGGAAAATGGTTCAATCCATCAGAAATGTTGAAATGGCCATGGGGAATGGGATAAAGAAACCAACCAAATCTGAAATAGAAGTACAAAAAGTTGCTAGAAAAAGTATTGTGGTGGCCAGGGATATCCCAAAGGGAACAAGGTTATCTTTGGATATGCTTGCAATAAAAAGACCTGGGACGGGGATTGAGCCAAAATATCTCGATAAGTTAGTTGATAAGCAGGTTATCACAAGCATTAAGAAAGATCAAATTTTAACTTGGAGTATGATGCGCATATGAGTAAAAAAAAAGTTTTAGTAATTGCAGCACATCCGGATGATGAAATATTGGGGGTGGGTGGAACGATCCTCAAGCATGTTGACAATGGCGATGATGTTTATGTCTGTATCGCGACCAAAGCTTATGAGCCGCTTTGGACAAAAAAATATATGGAGGAGAAAAAGAAAGAACAGAAAAAAATCGATGCCTTGCTGGGAATCAAAAAGAGGTTCAATCTTGATTTGACAACAACAAAGTTAAATGTTCTACCTCATGGAGAGGTTAATAAAGTTGTTTCTTCCATTGTTGATCAAGTGTGTCCAGATGTGATTTACACGCATTTTGAAGGCGATCTGAATTATGATCATACGATCCTTTTTAGAGCCAGCATGGTTGCTTCTCGACCACCAAAAAAGATCAACTTGTTGTGCTTCGAGACTTTATCAGAAACGGAATGGAACAATAAGGCATTTTTGCCAAATTATTGGGTTAATATCGAAAGATATATTGATACGAAAATAAAATCCTTCAAGATTTACAAGTCTGAAGGGAAAAAATTTCCCCACCCAAGAAGCGAAGAAGGGATAGAGATATTAGCAAGAAAGCGTGGTTCGGAAATCTGTGTGAAATATGCTGAAGCTTTTATGTTAATTAGAGATGTGTGGAGTTGAAAATGAAAATTATTTGGCTCTCAGCGAATCAATTAGGATATGAACTACTGAAAGAAGCATCAGATTTAGGAATTTCAGAGATAATTATAATGACTCTAAAAAAGAATGCAAAAACAACCATGTATGATGGTATTGATATTGAAAAATGGTGCGAGTTTGGAATTGAAGTATTTGAAATAGAAATGATAAATGAAGAAGTGGCTCTTATTGAAAAGCTGAATCCGGATTTGATGGTTGTGTGTGGTTGGCGACAGATTATTAAGAAGGAAGTCCTTGGTATTCCTAGACTAGGGGTAATTGGCTTTCATCCAACTCTTTTACCTTATGGTCGGGGTTCTGCCCCAATAATCAATACTATTTTGGAGGGTATTAAGGAATCTGGCGTAACTATGTATTACTTGAGTGAAGGATTAGATGACGGAGATATTATTGCCCAAGAGAAATTCTCGATTGATCCTATCGACCATGCGCAGGATGTTTATATGAAGGTAATCAAAGCGGGCAAGGTATTAGTAAAGCAATATTTGCCCTTGGTAATAAATCAGTCTGCTCCAAGAAGGCCGCAGGATAGTTCAAAAGTATATATTTTTAAGAAACCAAAATTGCAAGATAATAAAATAGATTTTGAAAAAGATAGTATAGACAATATTTATGCAAAAGTAAGAGCTTTATCAAAACCTTACAAAGGGGCTTATATTGAAAAAAATGGAAAGAGATTAATTATCTGGAGGGCAGAGTTGAAAGAAATATGAGTAGGAAACGAAGAATTTGTGTTGTTACTGGTAGTCGTGCTGAATATGGTCTTTTAAAGCCTGTTATGTCTGCAATCAAGAGCCACCCAAACTTAAAACTTTTAGTGATAGTTAGCGGCATGCATTTGTCTAAGCAATTTGGTAAAACTATAAACTTAGTAAAGCAAGATGGGTTTGAGGTTAATTACTTAGTAGAGATGGATCCAGCTAAAAATGATGCGGCAGCTATGGCTATTGCAATTGGTAAAGGAATTTTAGGAATGACCAGAGGGTTAAAAAAATTAAAACCGGATATTTTATTGATTTTGGGAGATAGAATCGAAACATTGGCAGCAGCAATTGCTGGTGCTTATATGAATATTCCCATTGCTCACACCCATGGTGGAGATATTAGCGCAGCAGGGCTAGACGAATCTGCCAGACATGCAATTACAAAACTAGCACATATCCATTTTACGGCTACCCGAAAAAGCAAAGAACGGATTATCAGGATGGGAGAGAAACCAAAATATGTCTGGCAAGTTGGAGCACCGGGTCTAGATGACATACTGAAAGGACCGATTTTGTCAAAGCAGGAACTGGCGAAGAGATTTAAGTTGGATTTTGAGCGACCATTGTTAGTTTTACTACAGCATTCGGTGACAACCCAGATAGATTCTGCTAGCTTTCAAATTAAAGAAACACTGAAAGCAATCGAAGAATTGGGAATGCAAACAGTAGTTATTTATCCGAATTCAGATGCAGGCGGGAGAACCATAATCAGAGAGATAGAAACTAGGCGTGGACTTTTTACCCGGATATTCAAGAATATACCCCGTAATCTATACTTGAGTTTTTTGAAGCATAGTTCAGTACTCATTGGGAATTCAAGTGGAGGAATAATTGAGACACCTTTACTTAAATTGCCAGTGGTTAATATCGGTATTCGTCAGAATGGCCGTGAGCGAAGCACAAATGTTATAGATGTACCTCATGATAAAGATGCAATCGTAAAGGCTATTAAGAAGGCACTTTATGATAAGAAATTTTTGGCACAAGTTAAAAGATGTAAAAATCCCTATGGTGATGGGCATGCCAGTGAACGGATTGTGAAAGTATTAAGTACGATAAAATTGGATAAAAAGCTATTGCAAAAACAAATAACTTATTAGGAGAAGGTATGAAAAGAAATGACAAAATCTTGATTTTTGGTGCTGGTGGGCATGGAAAAGTTGTTCTTGATATTTTGCTGGAATCTGGAGCAGATATTTTAGGCTTTCTTGATGAAGATAGAAATAAAATAGGCCAGAAGATTAACGGATTTAAGGTTTTGGGCGATTGGTCCTATCTGAAAGATAAAGATTCAATTGAGATTGCTTTAGGCATTGGAAATAATAAGAATCGTGAAAGGGTATTTCGAAGAGCAAAAGAATTAGCTATGATGGTGATTTCTGCGATTCATCCTAAAGCTATCATTTCACGAGATGTCAAAATGGGAGAAGGGATTGTGGTTATGCCGGGTGCAGTGGTTAATCCTGGCGCGGTTTTGGAAAATGGTGTTGTTGTTAATACTGGAGCAACAGTCGACCATGATTGTTATCTTGAGCAGTTTTGCCAAATTTGGCCAGGGGCACATTTGGCAGGCACAGTCAAAGTTGGCAGTTTTTCTTATGTTGGGACTGGCGCTTCGGTTATCCAGAATATAAAAATTGGCAAAAATGTGATAATTGGTGCAGGTGCAGCCGTAATTTCAGATATACCCGATGAGGTTACTGTGGTTGGCGTTCCAGCAAAGGTAATTAAAAGGAATGTTTAGAAAAAGATTAAAAGATGCTATAGCTCGCTATGATGCCTCTGTTAAGGAAGTTATGAGGCTTATAGACTATTCTGGGCTTAGAGTAGCTTATATTGTTGATGACCAAAAAAGGTTAGTTGGAGCAGTGAGTGATAGCGAAATAAGGAAAGCAATTCTTAAGGGTAAGGATATAAAATCTTGTGTCAAGGATATTGTAAATCCAGATCCAATTGTTTTAAGGGAGAGAGATCTTTCAGTTCCCGGGATGGTTAAGAGGACCATTGTGAGACTGTTAGAGAGAATGCCTGACAGCCGTTATATTCTTGTTTTAGATAGCAAAGATCGGCCTATAAAGATAGCCCCAATTTCCAAATTGGCTGTTTTGCAGAGCTCTAAGGCAAAAGTTTCACCGAAGAATAACAAGCACATTTTGGTAGTTGGTGGTGCAGGATATCTAGGTTCTGTTCTGGTAAGGAAGCTGCTTAATAATGGATTTAAGGTTAGGGTTTTAGATATTCTAATGTTTGGAAAAGAACCAATTGAAGAATTGTTAAATAATGACAATTTTGAGTTGATTGAGGGCGATATGCGCAATATTTCCACACTTACACAGGCACTTATAGATATTGATGCGGTAATTAACCTTGCAGCCATTGTGGGAGATCCTGCCTGCAAAACAAGGCCTGAAGCAACAATAGAAACAAATTATTTGGCCAATAAAGTTTTGGCTGAGGCTTGTAAATACCATCAAATTAATCGATTTATCTACGCTTCAACCTGCAGCGTCTATGGCCAGATGAAAGGGAATGAGGAATTGACAGAGGATTCACCCCTTAATCCCGTGTCGCTTTACGCAAGGTCAAAAATTCAGTCTGAAGAGGGCATTCTCTCATTAGAAGATGAGAATTTTTCGCTTACCATAATGCGGATGAGCACTTTGTACGGATTCTCTCCCCGAATGAGGTTTGATCTGGTGGTAAATACTATGACCAAAGACGCAGTCGTAAATGGCAAAATATTGGTTCACGGAGGAGGCAAGCAATGGCGGCCCTTGCTTAATGTGGAGGATGCCGCAGAAGCCTATATCCGATGCCTTCTAGCACCTCTGGCTAAGATAAAAGGTCAGATATTTAATGTTGGCTCCAGCCAACAGAATTACAGAATTATTGATATTGCCAAAGAAGTAAAAAACTATTATCCAGAAGCTAACCTTGTTATAGAAGGCGAAAGCACCGATCCTCGCAATTATTTTGTATCATTTGCCAAGATTGAAAAAGAATTGGGTTATAAAGTAAAGAAAGGGTTGGGGGAAGAAATCAAAAAAATCGGCAACGCGATAAAGAGTGGGCATATCAAGGATGTAAATGATCCAAAATATTATAATCTGGAGTATAACCAATGAATCAAAAATTAAAAATTCCAGCAATATTGGGAGGGATTCCAGCATTTGATAAGCCAGTTTCTATAACTGAACCTACTATACCGTCAATTTCGATTCTAAAAAAGAGATACGAAGAAGTTTTAAAAAGCAGAATGATTACTAATTCAAAATGTGTTCAAGAATTGGAAGTCCATGTTGCTAAATATTTAGGGGTAAAACATGCTGTAGCAGTCAGTAGCTGCACGAGTGGTTTGATGCTGGTTATGAAAGCCCTAGAGCTAAAAGGGGAGGTGATCCTTCCTAGTTTTACTTTTCATGCTACGGCGCATGCGGTAGTCTGGAATGGATTAAAGCCAGTTTTTGTTGATTGTGATTCTGAAACATACAATATTGATCCAAGAGAAGTGGAAAGAGCGATAACATTGGATACTTCTGCAATTATAGCGGTGCACGTATTTGGAAATCCGCCTGATATTGACGCATTAGAAAGGCTCGCTAAAAAGCACAAAGTGAAATTAATTTTTGATGCTGCTCATGGATTTGGAAGCAAATATAAAGGAAAGAATGTGGGAGGTTTTGGTGATGCTGAATCGTTTAGTTTGAGTCCGACAAAACTTTTAACCACTGGAGAAGGGGGAATGGTTGTTACCAATAACGATGAACTTGCAGCCAAACTTAGAATTGGCAGAAATTATGGAGATTCCGGCGATTATAACCCTGAGTTCTCCGGCTTGAGTGCAAGAATGAGCGAGTTTAATGCTCTGCTGGGGATTGAAAGTTTGAAGATACTTGAAAAGAATGTGGCAAGGAGGGATAAGTTGGTAAAACTCTATAAAAAATTATTGTCTTCCTTACCAGGGATAAATTTTCAGAAAATTGAGGAAGGCAACCAAAGCAGCTTTAAAGATTTTTCAATTTTAATAGATGAAGGTGAATTTGGATTAAGTAGAGATAAATTGTATGATGCATTGATGGCGGAAAATATTGTGGTAAAAAAATATTTTTATCCGCCACTGCATAAACAAAAGGCTTTTTTAGGCTTTGGCCAGAAAGACAAGAATTTGCCGAATACAGTGAAAATATCTGAAAATGCACTAAGCCTTCCCCTGTTTTCGCATATCCCTGTTAAAACAGTTAAGAAGATATGCTATGCCGTTTATGAAATTTATAAGAGAGCTTCTGAAATTTCGGATGTGCGAAGGAACTAATGGTTAAAGATATTTGTTTTTATATTAACACGCCACTTGAAAAACGTGATTATAAGCGCTTTGGGGTAGAATTACTGCTTTCTCGCGGTTTTAATGTGATGTTTTTAGATATAACACGGGTTTTCAATCCCGATTATCTTGCAAACTATAGACCCTCTGATCTAAGTGATTATCAAAATGTTTTAGTTGCTGAAAATAAAGATGATATTTCAGATTTTTTGCAAAGTCATAAAAAACATTTTGGAATTGATTTAATTGGTGCTCAAAAGAACAATATTTTCCTTTATAAGTTATTAAAACAATTAAACATACAATATGCAAGCTTTTGCGCAAATAGCATTCCTGTGGTTAGAAATATTGACAAATTTTTAAGAATAATTGGGTATGTTAAAAGAAATGGGTTTAAGGGAATATATAATAAAATAATTAATAAACTTTCTGCTTTAAGTATTGATTTTTCAGATCTTCAGCCACCAAGGTATATTTTAGCCGGAGGCAGGAAGTTTATTTCAAAGAGGCCCCCTCCTTCGAAAAATACAAGGATTATTTGGGCACATACTTTGGATTATGATCTTTATCTTAATCTTAAGCAGAATAAAAAGCAAAATTCAACTAAAAGTGAATCGTATTGCGTTTTCCTTGATGAATATTTCCCATTTCACCCGGACTTTTTGCTACAGGGGTTGTCTGTGCCAGTTATTGATCCGGTTTACTATTATGGATTGTTGAATAAGTTTTTTGATTATATCGAGAAGTATTTCGAAGTTCCTGTAATTATCGCAGCACATCCTAGATCGCAGTATGAGGCTCATCCAGATTATTTCCGAGGACGTAAAATCATCAAGGGTAACACAATCAAATTGGTAGCCCAATCAAAATTTGTTCTTGCTCATTCAAGCACCTCCATTAATTTTGCGGTGCTTTTTAAGAAGCCCATAATTTTTCTAATGCCAGGCCAGATAAAGGGGGGATTTTATGAGGAATCTGTTTCTCATTTCGCAAAAAAACTAGGCAAAAAACCTTTAAATATCAAATCCGTTATAAATATTGATATTGAGAAAGAACTTTTGATTGATCAACAGGCTTATACTGAATACAAGGAAAATTATATTAAGAGATCTGGAACACCCGAAAAACCTTTTTGGGAAATTGTTGCTGATCGATTAATCACAGATTCCCTAATGAAAGAAGATTCGCTAAAAAAACGGTATGTGTTAGCTCCTTAATATGTGTTTAAGCTTCCTCATTAAAGAGGGAGAAACGCTTTGTTTCATTGTAAATTTTGTACGTGTTTAGCTTCTCTCTTAACCAAATTACCATAGCCGTTGTTTAGCTGTCTTATATACCTAGGCACAAAGGGGCAAAGGCACAAAGAAAGCAAGTAATAAATAAACTCTCTCGCCTTTGTGCCTCTGTGCCTTTGTGCCTATTTCCCAATTTTATTCTCACCGAGCTAAACACATAATATCTGGTTTAGAGGATAATTCTGGACAAAGATAGCGAAATATAGGAAATTACTAGAAGCAGTTTCATAAGTTATTGCAAGTTATTAAAGCACAAGCAATATGAAGAAAAGCTTGATAAATTATAATATTCCAGTCCCATCGGATAACCAAGCCTCTATAGTTTCCTATCCAAGCAATAGAACGTTCTATCTTCTCAAAAGTTTTCTATATCGTCTCAAGGCTCTTCCATCTTGAAGTTTGGGCTTCTTTCGATTACTTCTGTGGGGTGCAATAAGCTCAATCCCATTTTTCTTCAATTGTCTACGAAACTTGTCAGAATCATAAGCTTTATCGCAAATCAATCGTTCTGGTTTTTACCAAGCATGTCAATTGTCTTAGTCTTCCAGCTTTACCTCATGTGGAGAGGCAGAGTGCAAGGACACTCCCAGAGGAACACCCTGGCCATCTGCCACCACCATAAGCTTCGTGCCTTTCCCCCTCTTAGTTTTGCCGATTTTAGAGCCCCTTTTTTAGCAGGAGTAAAACTTCCATCCATAAAGCATTCACTCCAATCAATCTCTCCTTTTTTGTCCAACTGGCTTATAAATTTTCTCCATATCTTAAGCCAAATTCCTTTTTCTTCCCACAAGTTTAGGCGTCGCCAGCAAGTGCTGGGGCTTGGATACTTTTCAGGCAAATCTTTCCACCTTGCTCCTGTTCTTAAAACCCAAAGAATTCCTTCTAAAACTTCCCTGTTATTTTTCCAAGGACCTCCTTTGCTTTTTAGCTTTGGAAGCAAGGGTTCTATTTTCTCCCATTGCTTGTCTGTTAAATATATCGCTCTACTCATAGGTTTCACCTCCTATGAGAATTTCGGCAATTACTTATAAAAACTTTAGACTTATGAAACCAGTTCTAGGCATTCTTCTTTCTCGGGGTGTAATAAAAGTTTTATTACACCCCGAGAAAGAAGAATGCCTAGAAC
>JBFLYE010000143.1 GCA_040756715.1 bacterium | reverse complement strand
GGGAGAACAGTTAGGCATGAATCTGGTAGATCAATATAACCAAAATGTAGCCAACCCCTTTGGATTGAAGCCCATGAATTTATCTGCCATTTATGACCCGGAAGAATTTTTCCAAACTGTGGAAGAAGGATTCAATAAGGCATATGAAGCATATAAAACCAAGCCCACCAGCCAGAACTATATGAAGTTATTGAATATGCAAG
Organism: bacterium; assembly: GCA_040756715.1. Taxonomy (NCBI): domain Bacteria; species bacterium. The sequence continues at coordinate 5,506 of JBFLYE010000143.1, read as the reverse complement.
CCAAACTAAGCAGTTTGAAATCTCCACGGGCAAAACAATATAGCATACAGAATTATAAAATACCTTCCCCGGAAGACCTAGCGAAGCAACGGGCTGATGTGGCCCATATTCAGGCACAGACGAGCAAGGCAAAAGATGAATCAGTCAGGGCAGATAAGAATATTTTGATAGCAGCGCAGGCTGCAGGCGTAGCCCCCAATAAAGTAATAGCAGGGAAATTAAGTGCAGAAGAAGCCAACGCAATAGGCTTAAAATACAAGGAGATGTTTGGCGGCAATGTTGATGAAATAGCGCAGTTATTACAAACCATTATCGGCGCAAAAATCAAAAAGAAGTTTGGCGTTAACCAAAAATCATCTGTATCTACGAATTATGGTAAAGACCAACGAATTGAGGCGGCTAAAAGCCTGGAAAAGACGTTAAAAGGGATGCCCGATGCTAAACAGCGTCTTTATCTCAACCGACCTGATGTCAAGAAGTTTATGGATAAATGGGGACTGCAAATGGAGGAATATTAATGCCTTTCAAGGTATCCCTGAAAGAAGATATAAAACCATCACCTTCTAAAGGAATACGTATATCCCTTAGGGAAGATGTTGAGAAGCCATTCTCTCTGGTAGGGGCTGCATTGGATATTCTGCCGGAACCGACCAGAGATTGGATAGTAAGCAAGCCCATCCAGGAGAAAATAGCGGATATTGTAGCCCCATTAGCACAACCGGAGACAAAAAAGTATATAGCCAAAGCGGTAGATGTCCCCTTACAGTTTGGCAGGGAAGCGGCAGAGATGGCTTCTTGGGGCGCTCCCAGACTAATTGGGAAACTGACGGGACAACCTACCCCTGAATTAGCTACTATGAGCGAAGCTGGGGAAATAGGCGGGGCGTTAGGATCGCTTACCGGATTTATGACGCCGTATAAGACAGTAGAAAAAGGCGTTACAAAGATGCTCAGCAAAATAGCCGTTAAAACTCCCAAAGGCTTTGCGGTAAAAGAAATAATCAAGCAGGCAATGGCATTAGGTTCCGCCTCTGCCTTGTTAGAACATGGCGGAGATACTCTACAGGAAAATCTAAAACTCAGATGGGATGCAGCCCAACACGGGGCTGCAGTAGGCGGAATATTTGGCGTAATCGGGCTGGTAGATATTCCGGGGAAACCGATATTGTCCAAGATATTACGATTTGGTGCGGCTACAGCGGGAATAGATTTAACAAAAGGGCAAAATCCTATTGAAGCCATTCTGAATGACCGCAGTCTGGCACAAAAGGTTTTTGATTATGGGCTTAATGCAATCTTTACTTGGAAGCCTGGGACTAGGGATTCTATAATTAAATGGGAGGCAAATAGGCGGGCTTCTGAATTAAGCAAAGAATTAGGGCTTAAAAAAGAACAAGAAGCCAAATTCAGGAAAATGCTTTCTGATGCAGTTTTAAAGCGGCAAAAAGTAATTGCCTCTACCTTGAGCGATGTAGAAAAGGCTGAATTGCCCGAGTTGGCTTTTGTAAACGGCAAATGGGTGCAAGTCCCACAGAAAAGGCCCATGGTAGAAAGAGACATCGCCGAACAACTTGGGGAAGCATTGGGAGCTAAGGCAGGAATGCCTTCTGAATCTTTGGCAAAAAGTAGAGAATCTCTTCCTGAACGCTTATCTAATGCTGTAGGCAAGCCAAATCAGGTGGAACTTCTGAAACGAGGCAAAATAATAGCTGAGGATGCACAAGTCAAGGCCATTGTTGATGATGCCGTGACACAGAAGGTCAATATAGCCAAAGCTATGGCTAAAAAGGGGAAGAATGATGTAGCCAATAAACTTATGTCCGAGGCGAGGGAAAATGCCCAAAGGCTCAAATTGGCAGATGGACCTCAAACGGAAAAAGCTATAAATGAGGCACTAGGAAAAGAGGTTGCCGAGGGAGTAAAGAAGGCCGAGGCAAAGACCAAGCAGCCGAGGGGAATGAAGGAAGCCCCATCGAAAATCAGAACAGACTTATTACCAGAAGGATGGAAGTTTGATGTCGGCATAACAAGGGTTAAGGAAGGCCACACTTATGAAGGACAAATAGACTGGCGCGGAAAAAGGGTTGTATTTGCGGATAAAAAATATATGGCAGACCCAAAGTATGCCAATCACGAAATAGCGCATGTGGTTATTGAAAGCTTACCCAATAAGGATAAACTGTTTGATGAGTACGCCGAAATAAAAAAGGCTGAATGGGAAGCCAAGGGATATAGCAAAGAATGGATCATACAAAATCACTTCCATCATGAAGAAATCGCCATAGATGGTGGAGAATATTTAAACGGTGAAAAACTTCCTAAATCGCTTGAAGACCTATTTGCAAAGTATTTAACCCCTACCAAGACCAGAATGCCGGAGAAGGATATTTTCACCAAGGAATCTATTCCCAACCCCAAAGGCAGCACAACCCTTTCCTTCATGGGGTTTGGCGAGATAGAGAAACAATCCCGAAAATTCGCTGAATCCTATAAAAAGGATATGGAGGCCCAAATAGCGGCTGAGGTGAAAAGGATACAGAGAGAAGGTTCTTCTCAGGATGTTGTTGAAAGCATAAAAGCATACAAGGCGTTTAAGGAAGAACCTTCCAAAAAAGGCGCTATTACGCTACCAGAAGAAACGGCATTCCAGAAATTCAGACGGATTATGGAAGATAAAAACATTCGCATAAAACAGTTGAGAAATGAAATGAGGAAAATGGGATTGGATGTCCCCGCCGATCTGGATATTTATTACGAAATAAGCAGGCTCCCTAGGGTAAAGGCGGAGGCTGTGTCAAGGGTACAAGAACAGGAACAAGCTTTCCTGCAAAAATTAGTGGATAAAAAAATAGACTTGGAAGATTTTGATAGTTATTTGCATGCCCTTCATTCCAAAGAACGCAATACAGAGATGAATAAAAAACGTCTGGCAGCTAATGGTATGGAAGAGGAAGGATTAAGCGGCATGACTAATGCAGATGCTGTCAAGATAATGGAAGGATTGAAAGACAAATATAAAGGCAAAATGCTTGATTTGCAGATAATGGCGCAGGAACACAGAAAACTTGTAAAAGAGACATTGGATTTCGAATATGAAAACGGTCTTATAACCGAGAAAGAATATAATACTTACAAGGATATGTATGATTGGTTTGTTTCTCTTTATCGAGACATGAGCGATAAGGGAGAATTTTCCGGCATGACCAGTTCAGGCCGGGGAATAGACGTTTATGGGCCTGAACATAAAAGAGCCAAAGGCAGCCATAGACGGGTAATTTCACCGCTAAGCAATACCTTCCAGAATTTGAAAAGGGCACAGATCAGAGCCTTGGAAGCAGAAGCAGGACGCACCATCATAAAGCTGACCAAAGAATTCCCGGAATATCTAAAGGATATTTTTGAGATAAAACCCTCCAAAATGATGCCCATAGGACAGGTGAACATAAAAGGAGAACTCCAAACAGTATGGGGGAAAAGGTTAAAATTAAAAGCGGATGAGATAGGCACCAAAATAAACGGTAAAAACGTTATTATAAAAATAAAAGACCCCCTTATTGCCAGGGCCCTTAAAAACCAGAACATATCTTCCATCCCGGAAGTAATGAAATATCTAAGGATTGCCAAATTGCCCTTAAAGTTCATGCAATCGGCGGTTACCAAATATCGCCTAGACTTTTTATTGAGAAACTTTGAACGAGATACGGGAGAAGCCCTAATAAACCTTGGTGTTGAAAAAAGTCTACTTAAAGAAAAAGGCAAGGCATTAAGAAGAGATATTATAAAAAATCTTCCGACATCACAAAAACGGCTTCTTTTGCACTTAAGAGGCAAAAGATATGATGCTGGGGTAGATCATTTCCTGAAAATTGGTGGTCGGGTAGGCCATCTATACGGGGAAAGCATGTTAAAGGCAGAAAAAAGCCTATACGAACTGGAACGCCAAATAAAAGGAGAAGGCATAGAAAAGATAAAAAATGCAGGCCGGTATGTAGATAAATTAATTGATGATGTCCAATCTACTGTCGAATTGGGTATCCGATTATCTACTTTTGAAAATTTAACCAAGAGAGGATTTCCTGAGAAGGCGGCCCTACATGCCGCTTCAGATTTAACTATTAATTTTGCCAAACAAGGTGAAGCCAGTCAGCTTTTTGGCGCTTTTTATATGTTTTTTAACCCGGCTGTTCAGGGGACCTCCAAGATATTACGAACGGCAGCCAGCCCGCACGGAAGAAAATTGTTTATTACAACTATGGCAGGGCTGGCTACGGCAGGGTATATGACCAGATGGTTATCTAATCAGATGGATTCGGAACAGGATAATTATATATCCGATTTTGCCAAAAATACTTCCGTAACCTTTCCAGTGGGAGATAAGCAGCTTACATACTGGGTGCTGCCTTACGGCTATAATATCCCGTGGTCAATAGGAAGTAACCTTGCCGATATAACAATGGGTAAAAAGACGGAAAAAGAGGCGGTTCAGTCCGTGATGAGAACAGTTACAAATGCCTTTTCTCCGGTAGAAACAGATATGGTTTCTCTGGCCCCGCACCAAATAAAACCGTTTTTGGATATAGCGGCCAATCAGGGCTGGTATGGCGGCCCGATTCATCCCGAAGACAGATATGATCGAACGCCTAATTGGGCATATACACGATATTTTTCCAATGCCCCCGAATATTCTAAGCTAACTGCCGAATACATGAATAAGCTGACTAACGGGGCAGCAGATGTAAGTCCTAACGATATTGACTATGCTTTGCGACAATATCTTGGTGGCTTTTATGAATTGGGCATTGGATTGCCGGAGACTGTAGCAAAAGCTGTTAAAGAAGAAGAATTGGAATTCGGTAAAATCCCCCTAATAAAACAAGTCATAAGAGAATCCAAGCCGGATCAGTATGTAAATAAAAGCCTGAAAGAAATTATGGATATTGTAGGCAAAAGAGAACTCAATGACACGGAATTTAATCGGTTCATAGATGCCTTATCAACAGGGGTTGTTCACGGGCTTATTGATGAAAAACAAATGAAGACATATATAGATGAAGTAGTTGAGGCGCAGAAAGATGTTTTGATCCGTGATCTGACCGGGCTGGATATTGAGACGGAGGAGAGAGAATTGCGCCGTCAATTTAGAAAGGAAAGACGGATAATATTAAAGTGAGCGGAGGGTTATCATGGCAAACATTTACGATAGAAACCCGATTCATCTGGATACATTCACCAGTGCAATAGACCTTAAAACAACGATGGAGTATCCGACAGGGGGACAATTTAAGATAAAATCCATTGAATGGGTTCGGCCTACCACTATAGGCCATACGGCTGATATTTACACGGATACCGGATTGACGCAGCCATTATTCAACCAGACTTGTGTAACGGCTAATCAGAACATTAATAAGGCCTTTTCCGGTGAGGGAGAATGGTTTGACAATATCTGTGTCGGCGTTTCCGGCGTCCAATCCGGCAGCATAAAGATATTTCTGGCTTAGGAGGG
>JBFLYE010000142.1 GCA_040756715.1 bacterium | reverse complement strand
TAATTTCTGGGATAACCCTTACAAACCTTTCTGAGAAACAGCCAAATAACATTAAGGCAATCCTTTATGGAATGCTCATCATTCATTTCATTATTACCTTTTATAACCCTTTATCCCAGATTCCCACCGAAAAGGATAAAGCTTGCGGAGAAAGCTTTTTATCCCAGATATCTTCAATTCAGGGGGATATTTTTATTCCCTACCATGGGTTTTACCTTACAAAAATAGGAAAAAAGCCCTATTGCTATATAGCATGCCTTTCCGATATTGAGCTTGACAAAAAAGATGGGAAGAAGCTCATTGATGATTTTATTGAGACCCTTAAGAAAAAGCTTGAAAACAAAGAATTCTCTGCTATTGTCTTAAGCAATGAGGGGATTCCATCATTTGAGAGCTTTATTAGAGGCTATTACCCTTCTGCATACACACTATTTTCTCCTTTACAAGAAAGGGATTTTCTTACCATAACCGGATGGAGGAGAAGGCCAAGTTACATCTATCTTCCAAAATAATTAAGGCAGAATTTCATACAAATCAATGTAGTATATAGAATAAATGGGTTTTGTCTTTTCCTTTATAAATCTATCAATTATCTCCATCCCCTCCTCCCTCATAAATATAGATTGAAGCCCACGATTTATAAGGATATGGGTAATTCCCATTTCCTTTAGCCTTTCAGAAAGCCCTTTTGTATCCTTTGCCTCCCTTGCCATTTTCATTATCCAGGACACCTCAAATAGAGAATCGGCAATATACCTTCTTTCACAGAAAAAACCCCGATTTTCCCAAACAAACAATAGCTTCGTATCCTTTTTTATATTTTTGTTGATATATTGAAACATCGCATATGGCTGGTGTGTCCTGGTAAGGTATTGTTCCTTTGGCTCCTTTCCCACCAAAACAGGAAGATCATCCCTTAAAATGGACAAAATGGTGCTTGATTGGATAAATATTCCCATCACAATAAGGGGGTATACCAATAGCCATTTGCCTTTTCCTAATGAGGAAATGATATATCCGCTGATTAAGGAAAGTATAGGAAGGGCAGGAATAAAGAACCTCATCTGCTGGGTGGTAAATGCCCAGAAGACAAGAAAGATAAAGCAATAAAAAAGAAGGTATAGAATATTAGGGTTAGGCTTAAGAAAGAAAAGAGAGGGGATAAGAATAAGCCAGGATGGCTCAATTATCCCATCAAACCTTGCGTGATACATATCTCCATAAATAACCATATTGTAGGGAAGCTTTAGATAGTTCTCAAGGCTTCTTCCCATTCCCAATGAATAAAAAAATGCCTTCCATTTTAAAGAGAATTCGCTCTCCCATTCAGGGCCTTTAAATATGCTATAGAGCATCGGATAAAAGGGGTCTTTAACCAGGATAATATTTTTGAGAATCCAGGGAGAGAAAAGAAGGAAACAAAAGAAAAAGAGAATAGCTAAAGAAGAAAGAATCTCTTTTGTTCTTTTTGTTCTTACTAGCTCAAGGGCAATCATAAGGGAGAGTATAAAGGGAAAAATTGCGCCAGTATATTTACATCCTATAGCAAAGCCCGAAAATACCCCAATAAGAATAAGAAGCTTTTTATTCTTAAGTAAACCCCAAAGGAAAAAGGAATAAAGGGAAAGGAAAGAGAAAAAGGCAAGAGCTAAGTCAATATATTCAATTTTAATCTCAAAGGAAATAACCGGGCAAATAAGAAGGAGAAAGCAGCCAATTGCCCCTGCCTCCTTTGAGAAAAATCTTTGGGATAGCCCCATAATGCCAAAAAGAATAAGCATGCCAAAGGTAAAATGAATAAGCTTTGCAAGGACAATTCCGTCAATCATCAATGCCTCCATAAATATCATTTCAGTAAGAAGGGGCATATTGGAATAAATGTTTCTTTCAATAAAAAAGATTTTTCCTTTTTCAAGATAAAGCTTTGGAATGGTAAGGTGATAGGTTGCTCCATCCCAAGAAATTGCCGGGGTAAGGGTTGCTAAAAGATAAAGAAGAAGAAAAAGCCCAATAAAAAACCATAAAGCCATTGGAATATAGGTTTCCTCTTTTTTTAAGGGTTTGATTTTAAGGGGTTTTTTATACCCTTTAAGAAAAACAATAAAAGAAGAGATTAAAATAAAAATTGAGATAAAAAACAAAGATTTTAGATTAAGTAAAGAGATCCCTCCTAAAATAAGT
>JBFLYE010000141.1 GCA_040756715.1 bacterium | reverse complement strand
ACTTAAACCTTTTTCAATTCAAAATTCAAAATTTAGAATTCAAAATTTCTTAAAAGGTGGATGAATTTTTAAACAGATAAACACAACCCTATCTATTTTTGCACTAAGTAATGGAAGATACTATAATATTTTTACCAGATGCAGAGCTTTCCTTTAAGAAATTTGATCGCTCTATTCAATTAAGAATTGCAGAAAAGATTAATTGGCTTTCTGATAATGCAGATAAGATTATCCATCACCACCTTGTTTCTTTACCCAATAAATTTATGAGATAGAGAATAGTAAAGGGTAAAGAGAGGACGGACGATTAATAAAAGATTTGACAAAAAGGAGGTAAAGTATTAAAGTATTACTATATTATTGTAAAACTAATGGAGGTGGATGAAAATGGCTCTTGTAAAGGTAAGAGAAAAATATCAGATTACCATTCCCCAAGAGGTTAGAATGGAGGTTCCAATTGATAAAGGTGAATATGTCAATGTCTATGTAGAGAATAACCATATTGCTATTAAGCCAGTAGTTATAGAGGATAGATTCAGCGAAGAGGAGATATCCCTTTTGGAAAAGGCTTTCCAGCGACCAGAAAATAAAGGGAAGATAATGGATTCCTCCTCTTTTAAAGAGCATCTGAGGAGATTATAAATGCGGTATGAACCTTTACCCTCCTTTGACCGCAGTTTAAAAAGATTGCCTAAAGAGAAAAAAGAAAAGGTAAAAGAGGCAATTCTTAACTTGATAGATTTTTTTGAAAAAGGAAAAAAGCCTTCTGGTTTGGGATTAAAAAAGCTGGCTAAAAATTTATGGGAAATAAGGGTAGATATTAAAATTAGGGTGCTTTTTTTGCTAGAGGATGATCTTGTCCGATGGTGTTTTGTGGGAGACCACAACCAAATCCGTCAGTTTATAAGAAAAGAGTAAGAGAAATCATAGGGGATTCCGACAGGAAGCCATGAATCGTGTCCGTGTTACATGCTTTTTTAGAATAAAGGTCACGCTAGACGGATTTCCCTACACTTTACAAAATGGGAAATGATGATATACTATAAGGGGTTGTGATGGCTATTAACATACATCCACATGCTAAAGAGCGAATAGAGGAACGAGGGGCAACTGAACAAGAAATAATAAAGACTATTGAGGGGGGAGAAATGTTTCCTGCAAAATTTGGACGCATAGGGTTTAGACGAAATTTTACTTTATGAGAGTATGTGGAGGGGTAAAAGATATACAACAAAACAAATAGAGGCATATGCAGTTAAAGAAAATGGGAATTTCACTGTAATTACAGTCTTGGTAAAATACTTTTAGGAGGTGAGCCTATGGAGATAAGCTATGACCCTAGATACAATATTATAGTTAATTCCATAACGCTTTACAAAATGTATGTGTTTAGATAATCTTAAGGAAAACTTTATAAAATTATGAATTTTGAATGTTGAATTTTGAATTAAAAGGGAAAAAATTTTATAAAACTTAAACCTTCAATTCAAAATTCAAAATTTAGAATTCAAAATTTCTTAAAAGGTGGATGAATTTTTAACAGATAAACACAACCCTATCTATTTTTGCACTAAGTAATGGAAGATACTATAAATATGTGAGGTTTAGAGAAAAAGCCTCTGAGATTGAAACCATCCAAATAAGCAATGAATTAAATATTGACATTTCTCCTGATGGAAAGGTCTATGGCATTGAGCTATTAAATGCCAACGAGCAGCTTCAGATTATACAAAAGGGATTCGCCTTTACTGATGAATCTACAGGAAAGACTGTGCAAATTCCTGTATGCAGTAAGTGAGAATCTAAGACCTGATGAATAAGAGACATAGTAAGGATAAAGGATGAAGACTGGTGCTCTGGTGACTGGTGCTCTGGTGCACTATTTCAACACCTGATGAATACGAAGTATCTTGCGAGCGTAAGCGAAGCAAAATAAGGGATTGCAGACTGCGAATTAAAGAAGAGAGGTTGACTTTAGAGGGTGGCTGAGCAGTTAAAAGCAGCTCATAGAGATTTAGAAGCGGCCCAGAAAAACTTTGAAATCAGTAAAGACTGGTGCTATGTGATTGCCTACAGTGCTATGATGGAATCAGCCTTGGCTTTGATGTTCTCAAAAGGGTATAGACCGAGGGGGGGTAGTCAGCCATAAGACAGCAGGGGAGTTTACCAAAATAGCCCTGGGAGCAGGATATGAGGAGATACTTAACCATTTCAAAAAGATGAGGGAAAAGAGGCATAGGATATTGTATAAAGAAAGAGGAATAGTCTCAGAAGATGAGGCAAGATATGCCTTGGAGAAGGCAGCAGAGTTTGTCAAGATAATCGAGGGATTGATTGGCAGCCTCTCTTGATTTTATTTGACAAATTATTACACAACTTTGGCAAAAAATAGAATTTTTGATATTATAGTTAATTCCATAACGCTTTACAAAATGTATGTGTTTAGATAATCTTAAGGAAAACTTTATAAAATTATGAATTTTGAATGTTGAATTTTGA
>JBFLYE010000140.1 GCA_040756715.1 bacterium | reverse complement strand
TGATGATATGGGAATGCCTGTCTATTACTATGATATGGATACAGGTAGTGCAACCCTAATTTCAGATTCCAATACCTTTGCACAAAGAACCCTATACGATAAGGATGTTGTAAGTGGTGAGACTGCTAGCACCATAGGATTCAACAACAAGATATTTCTTAAATATCAACCTAGAATCTTCGCAGAATTGACTGACCAGGACCTCTACACAGAGATTAGAGAGCATAAAGTAGGGGCAACATCAACATATCTTTCAGGTATCCGACTGGACAACAATACAGGGATTCAGCTAGCTGTCTACACCGAGGATGATGATGGTGCAACAATAGGGTTTTCAGGGGCAGCAGACCTGGAGCATACAAGTCCATCTGTGTTCTTCGAGCTTCCCACATACTATGCCTTTCTTGGAACTGTCACTCCTCCTGCACCTTCTGAGTTAATTCGTGCATCTGATCTTAACTCAACCACATTTTCTGTTCCTGCATTCAAAAACTGGAGGCGCTACATCGCCTCTGTTGTAGAAGTTCCATTTAATGTTCTACCCGAGTCTAATTACGCTAACCACTTCTACATTACAGTCCAAAACAATCCCCTATAGACACAGGGCAAAAAGACAAGAGGGGGAGGCTTCTCCCCCTCTTACTTAAATTTTACTTGAATTTTAAGCAATTATGTGTTATTCTTAAATTTAGATGATTAAACATTTAACAACTTTGTGCCTTTTTCTTGTGCCTCTGTGCCTCTGTGCCTCTGTGCCTCTGAGATAAGGAATAACTATTTTATGGCAGGAAGCCTTACTTATGTTACCACCTCTGGCATCCCCGGCTGTAAATGGGTAAAAAGCCCAAAATCCCTCAAGCTTTCCCCAAAAGACTTTAACTTCAAACCAAGGAATTGGGAACCTATTCCAAAGGAAGGTGGCTGTTATGGTGCCCCAGAGCTTGCGGATATAGACAACGATGGAGATTATGACCTTATCCTTGGGTATAGACTTACGAGCATAATTGCCTTCTTTGAAAATGTAGGAAGTAAATATAATGCCATATTCAAGCTGAAAGGCACTACCACCATCCCAAATTCTTTTGGACATATAGCCTTAGGTGATATTGACAGGGATGGAAAGATAGACCTTTTGTCGGCTGATTATTCTGCCGAGAACATAAAGGGCTATAAAATAATAAGCTGGAATATTCTTGAAAGAAACCCAGCCTGGGATATTAAGCCTCCCTTTCCCGGGGTACTTTATGAGCTAACCCAGACACTTGGCGACCTGGATAATGACTCTGACCTTGACCTTGGTATGCTTTATATTCAAATGAGAGGTTGGGGAGATGGAACTTTAACCTTTTTCTTCTATGAAAACACTAATGGTAAAGGCTCCTGGACAAAAAGGAATGATTGGGATGTCTGGATACGACATCCAGATATAGGTATGGGTACTTCATGGAATGTAAGTATGGAGTTGGTTGACCTATATAATGATGGTGCCCCAGACCTTGTTTATACGAATGAGGAATGGGGACTTCTACAGATATACCCGAATACTGGAACACAATCGCCGGTATGGAATAAAGACTATCTTCATTTAAAATTTTCCGCCTATGGGAAGATTCTTGGGATCTGGCCTATCACAGATGATGCTATCGCAGGAACAGGAGGATTTGCTGACCTTGATGGCGATAGTGACCTTGACCTTTTAAGGGGAAGTGCTGACAATTTTTGCCCCAGCTATGAGAATGTGGGAACAAAAGAAAACCCCATATTTACAGAAAGGCAGAAGACATACCTTTGTGGTGGGCATGTAACCGGAAGGATTGCCTTTGCTGACATTGACAATGATTGTGATTATGAGGAGTTTCTTGGAGAGGGAATAGGAAGTTGCATTGGTGGGTGGTACATACATCGTAATAATGGAACACCTGAAGATGCATACTTCCTGGGAGGAGGAGTTATAACAATACCTTATGCATATTTTGATGACAGCAGACCATGCTTTGTTGACTTAGACAATGATGGTGATCTGGACATTTTAATAGGATATTACTCTGCGGGAAATGGTAAGTGTATTGGAGCCTGGAAGAATACAAACAATGCCTTTGAATACTATCCCCCCTGGGATATAACCGCAAGCTTTCTAATTTCTCAGGGACTGGATGACTTAGAAACAATAAACCCCTGGCATACTTTGGTTGACTTAAATAATGACAAAAAATACGACCTTATCATTACAACCGAGCAAGCCCTTTGCTTTTTAGAAAACACAGGAACAAGGGAGAATGCAACCTGGACAAGAAGAAAAGACTGGGAAAAAGGCTTTGAGTGCCTTCATGGGCAAGAGTGCAATCCTGTAAGGCCTCAGGCAATAGACATCGATGGGGATAACCAAGAAGACCTTATCTTCTTTACAGACGATGCTATCTTTGCCTTTAAAAGAACAGGAACCCAAAGTGTTCAATTTGAAAGAAGGCTGGATTGGGAGGATGAACTAAACAGCCTCTTTAACACAGATGGCCCCTTTGGCTTGGTTGACTATGACAACGATGGAGACTATGAGCTTGTGGTTGCTTATAAATATGCAGGCCCTGCCCTCTATCTTAACCAAGCCCCCCATAATCCCCTGGGCACCTATACCTCGGCTATCTTTGATGCAGGTTCCTCAGTTATCTTTGAGAATATCTTCTATAAAGAGAGGAAGCCATTTGAGACAAATATTGCAATGTTTGTCCGATATGGAAATAGCCCAGATACCCTATCTTCCTGGAAAAAGG
>JBFLYE010000139.1 GCA_040756715.1 bacterium | reverse complement strand
TAAGTTTTATAAAATTTTTTCCCTTTTAATTCAAAATTCAACATTCAAAATTCATAATTTTATAAAGTTTTCCTTAAGATTATCTAAACACATACATTTTGTAAAGCGTTATGGAATCAACTATAAAATATATTATATCATAAAAATTCAAATCCTGCAAATTTAAAATTTCAATAAATGTTTTCATCCACCTTATCAGATATATAAGGGGCGAACAATTGTTTTAGAGGAATATTAAAGGTCTTAAGCAACATTAAGGGCTCTTTCCCTCTTGCTATTATATATCGGTTTTTAAAGCAAAAAACTTGAGAATTTTTTGCTCTTATGTTAATCTATTATTAAGGTAGCGAAAAGAGGTTGTTCCTAAAGAAAAGGGCTTACAATGCGCTGCCTGCCATTTCGGTGGCAAGACCCTTGACTTTAAGGCATTGGGCTATCCTGATGACCCGATGAAAACAGGGGGAAGATTTAAAAAAGGGGGAAAACCTTAAATTCTTCGTGAATTTATTAGCCACAGATATTTCACAGATGAAACAGGGATTTTTAAAATATTTTCCGTGAAGAGTAGAGTTAATCCGTGGCTTTAAAGATCAAAATCGGATATAAAATGGAGCTCCTAACCCATAATCTAAATCATAGCTTGATGATCACTGCCTTTGTCTTTGTGATGATGATGCTGGTGGATTATATTGAGGTTTTAACGCAAGGTAAGATGAGCTCTGCGATAAAGGGTGGTTATGGGAGACAGTATGTAATCGCATCGTTCTTAGCTTCAACACCAGGATGTCTGGGTGAATTTATGAATGTTTCCTTCTATGTCCATGGGCTTTTAACCTTCGGGGCTATTACCGGTAGTATGATTGCTACATCAGGGGATGAGGCATTTGTTATGCTGGCAATCTTTCCTAAACAAGCCTTAATCCTATTTGGTATTCTCTTTATTTTAGGAATTGTCTCTGCTTGGGCAATTGATAAGATAGCACCTATTTTGAGGATTAAACCATCTCAGGTATGCGAGCTCTCTAAGCTGCATTTAGGAGAAGAGGGATGTAAAATCCTTGATCTAAAAGGTGTGCTTGAACATTTTAGAAAGATGGCTTTCTATAGATTTCTCTTATTAGCCCTACTTGCCTTCTTTATCTATGGTTCTACGAGTGGGATTATTGGCCCAAAGGACTGGAACTGGCTAAGAATTACCTTCATATTCTTAGTCTCATTGGCTATATTTATGGTAATTACCGTCCCGGATCATTATTTAGAAAAACATATCTGGAACCACATTGTCAAAGAACATATGTGGCGAGTATTCTTATGGACCTTCTTTGCCCTTTTAGTAGTAGATGTAGGGCTTAAATTCTGGAACTTAGAGGCCTTTGTTCATCGTCATATGTTCTGGGTATTGCTTATTGCCTCTTTGATAGGAATAGTGCCTGAATCTGGGCCACATCTTATCTTTGTGATGATGTTTGCTAATGGACTTATTCCCTTTTCGGTATTGCTGGCAAGTTCTGTTGTCCAGGATGGACATGGGATGCTGCCACTCTTGTCTTATACCATAAAAGACTCTTTGCTAATAAAATTGTTTAATTTTATAATTGGCCTGATCTGTGGCTTAATTCTTTATATAGCAGGTCTCTAATATGAAATACATCTATGGACCCGTTCCTTCCTGGAGGTTGGGTAGCTCTTTAGGAATAGAGTTACTTGTTTGTTGAGTAACCATAGGTTAAATTGTATAATTATGCAAGTAAAAAGAGGAAAAAAAGAAATAAAGGAGGTGAATTAAATGCTTCAGACTAACTTAGTTCATATTGAGAGCGAAGAAGGGCTTAAAGACTTGATTGAGAATAATGAAAAGGTTGTGGTATGCTGCGGAAGGATGGGACCGATGTGTATCCCAGTATACAACATTCTGGAGGTTTTACAGGAAAAATACCCCGATATTCAGTTTCGGGATATGGACTTTGACATTCCTGCGGCTAAAGCAATCAAGAATTTACCAGAGTGTCGGGGATTTATGGGGCTGCCATTCACTGTTTATTACCGTAATGGCAGGGTAGTAAAGGCAACTACCAGCATTCAGTCAGCAGAGCAAATAAAGGACATCATCAATGAGGTTTTTGGATAACTTCGGCGATGAACAAGGCCTAAAAGATGAAAGTTTTACTTGTACAAATAAACTAGCGTATTTTATGATGGTATGTGTTTAGCTTTAATGGAACAAATGAAATCCGAAATCAAAAAAAACAAATTCAAATGACTAAAATTAAAAAATTCAAAAC
>JBFLYE010000138.1 GCA_040756715.1 bacterium | reverse complement strand
AGCCATTATTAACAATTGTATCATCTTTACATCCTCCCCCTAAGTATCTTTGAGGGCCATCAGAGAAGAGAGCAAAGGAAAAGGCAGGGGAATTTAAATCCTCGGTAACTGTGCCAAAGAGGAAGCCCAATGCAGTTTTTTTCTCAGGATATTCATATGCCCCCATATCTACAATAGCAATTCCATCATTGTTTCCATCCTGTATTCTTGGATTACCATCCTTGTCAGTTACAGGAATTCCTTGTGCTTCATTTAAACCCGTATCTATACAGAAAGAGGTAGATTGTAAGTGATAATCTTCATCACCAATAAATTGGGGGTCAAGGGATATATTGTTTACTATTTCATGTTCAAAGCAATTATAGTATCCATTATTCCCATCCAGACCATTGTTCCAAACACAGTTATGTTCAAGCATAGAGATAGCCGGTGGATGATTAGAGTCGATAAATTGATAAATACCATATCCATCGGTAGTTGTCCCATTTTCTACAATAATATTGTTTGTAATATTTGCAAAAGAAAAGCTGAAGAAGCCTCCAAAGTAAAGATTTCTTAAGATTGTGTTATTTGTAATATTTGGAAAGGAATTCCAACCACATGCAATGCCAATCTTATTTTCCAAAATAATATTGTTTGTAATGTTTGGATATGAACCATAATCTTCTAAAATATGCTTTTTTATCCTCTCAGGAAAGCCTTGAAAAGGAGAAACACTTGGATCCACTACGATACCACTTCTATTTCCAGCAATTATATTATTTGTAATATTTGAAGATGAGTTTTCACAACGAATACCGCCTTCTGTATAATAAAGATCACATTGATCATTTCCATTCTTTGAGATTATATTGTCAGAAATGGTTGGAGAAGAATCCTTACAAAAAATCCCATAATAGCTATTCCCTGAGATTATATTTTTTGTGATAATTGGGTCTGCCCCATTTTTACAGAATATACCAATACCATTGTAGTTAAATTCCTCATAATATATCTTTCTTGCCCCCGTTATATTGAAACCAGAGATTAAGGCAAAATCTGCACCATCTCCCTCAAAGGTTAGTGTATTTTTCTCACCAAGCTCTGAGGATGAAATTGTAGTTGTCCCTTTTCCAATTAAAGCAATCCTTTTGTTGATATAAATTGCCTCAATATAGGCATCCAATGTAGGAGAGACAGTTCCCCCAATTGGACAGACATCTATTCCATCCTGGATGGTAGGATATATCCCAATTATCTCTCCCTCTGGATTATAAACAACAACCGAGGGAATCAAGAGAAAGAATAGACTTGTAGCAACTCCAAAGCTATTCCCTGCTGTAATTACATTTATTCCTGGTGGTTGGGTATTTATGATAAATGTTATGAAAAATGTTCCTTTGGGGGATGAATAGGTAGTGGCAATCGTAAAGGTTATTCCAAAATCAATGGTTATTTGATGGTTTTCTAAAAACCCTAAGCCTTCAATCGTTATTACCTTTCCAACCGAACCCCTCTTTGGCATTGGTGTGATCTTAGGATTTGTTGGTATCCCTTGAAATTCATAAGCACCTAAATCAATTATTCTTTTTATCCTTTCCTTTCCATCTTTATCAGTTAATGGAAGTTCTAAATCACTCTCCTTACCAACATCTATACAGGGAGAATCTGGTCTTAGATGATAGTCCCACAAACTTATAAATTGAGGGTCAAGATATATATCATTCCTTCCCGGATCACATCCCTTATAATTATTACTTCCACCTAAGCCATTTCTAAAGAGGCAATTGTTAAAGATTGAAGGATTACCAGTTGAATATATTCCATAAGCATCATCTTTTGTTATGCCATTTTCGGCAATAATATTGTTAACAATTTTAGCAGTGGAGAAAATACCATTTGTCCTATTCTTTGCGATTGTATTGTTTAAGATGGTTAAATCTGAGCCTGAGCAAGAAATTCCATTTTCATTATCAGAAATTACATTATTAACAATGGTTGCTTTTAAAATATTGCCATAAATACCATCTTTTCTATTCTTTGCGATTGTATTGTTTAAGATGGTTGAATTACCTCTTAAGCAGGAGATTCCATTTTCTCCATTATCTGTAATTATGTTCTCTATACAAGAAAAGCTATGTCCATAGATTCCATTCTTAAGATTCCCCATAATTGTATTATGGGTAATGGTTGAAGGAGAAAAGCAAAAGATACCATTTTCAATATTGCCGGCAATTATATTGTTTGTGATAACAGGCTTTGCATCATAGCAACATATCCCATTTCTTCCCCCAGTGATCATAAAGAAAGAGATAGAGGCATTGTCTGCCTTGTTACCTTTAAATGTTAGACCATCTTCCATATTTGGAAAGATGGTTGGTGTTCCAATCCCAACCAGAGAAATCCTTTTTTCGATCAATATATTTTCGCTATAGGTTCCTGGGCAAACCATAACTGTGCCTTTTTCTTCAAAAAGTGAGATGCCTTCCATAATCGTATTAAATGGATTATCCTCTGTGCCAAGCTCTATACCTGTATAATCATCATCTACATAGACTATATCAATAGGGTTTAATCTAAAATTAGCTGTAGTAATTGTTCCTGTTTTTATTTCTACATTCTCTGTATAAGAACCATAGAAATCACTGACCTTTGCAAATATTGTATATTTTCCATCAACCAGGCGAAAGATAATATATTTGCCATTTTCATCAGTGGTTGCAGTATAGGATGAAGGACCAAATATTTCTATCCTTGCTCCTTCAATAGGAACTTCTGATATATCAGTAACCCTACCCATAAGAATGCTATAGATTGGAGGCCCTTGGAATTCTTGAAATTCATAAGCACCCAGATCAATTATACCATACACTATCCTTTCCTTTCCATCTTTATCGGTTGATAGAATCATACCTGCTGTATTTAAGCCTTTATCTCTACAAGGAGAAGAAGGTTGAAGATGGAAATCAGCCATCCCGATAAATTGAGGGTCAGAGGAGATGTTATTTGGTCCTAAAGAACAATTGTAGTAATTATTATTTCCATCTTGACCATTCCCCCAGATACAGTTATAATCAATCCTTTCATTATTTGTGAGCTCATAAGAATAAATACCCCATTCTTTATTTTTGCTGATGATGCTATTTGTGATGACAAGAAAGTGTAGGGAAGAAATGGAGATGTAGCAATAGATACCATACTTATTTTGACTGATTGTATTGTTTGTAATGTATGAAAAATAAACCCATTCGTCTCCCCATATAGGTGATGGGAAGTGGTAGTAATAAATTCCTGCATTACCATTCTCGCTGATTATATTATTTGTAATAGTTGTATCTAGGGAGGAGTCACAGAAAATGCCATCCCCCTTATTCCCTGAGATCGTGTTATTTATGATATTTGGACGAGAATCTAGTCCTGCGTAGATGCCAATAGAATTCCCCGAAATTGTATTGCTTGCAATGGATGGAAAAGAGGAATAGAGGCAATAGATACCACGCCAATGCCCTGAAATTGTGTTATTTATAATCTTTGGGGAGGAATCTATGCAGAAGATACCACGCTTATTATTCCCAAAGATTATATTGTTTGTGATAATTGGAGAGGAATTGTTGTGGCAGTAAATGCCATCGTAATTTTCTGATATTGTATTGTTTGTAATGGAGGGAGAGGAAGAAGAACCATAGATACCCTCACCATTTCTTGATATTGTGTTATTTATGATCTTTGGGGAAGAATTGTTGTCGCAGTAAATGCCACAGTAATTCCCTGAGATTGTGTTGTTTGTGATAATTGGCTCTGCACCATTTATGCAAGATATTCCATGCCGATTTGCACCAGTTATGGTAAAGCCTGTGATTATAGCATTGTCTGCGGCATCACCATCAAAGGTTACCGCACTTACATAGCCAAGTCCAGATGCTGTAATGGTGCAAATATCTGCTCCCGCACCAATTAAGGAAATATTTTTGTTGATATAAATTGCCTCATTGTAGATTCCAGGAGAAACCGAGACTGTGCCTCCAATCGGGCAGTTGTTTATTCCTTGTTGAATGGCCGTATAGCTACCGATAAAATTATTGTTTTTATCGTATACACAAACTGAGCCAAGAATGGGTAAAGCCTCTATTTCCTTAGTCAATTCAAGGTCTATTTCTTCGGTAGTAGAACCACAAGATGCAAAAATTGGATTTGCTGTGCCAATCACCTGAAAAGGATAATATACAAAAGATAGGCTGCCATAGATTCCAAAGGGCTCACCAATGCTTGGATTGCCATTATTATCTAGATCAAGGAATGAGGCTAAATAATATGTTCCAAGGTCAACCTGGAGGGTATAGGTATAGGTTCCCTGGTCTTTTTTAAATGTCGTTGTCCCATAATATATAGGTTTTTTACTAAATTGTGGATTATTAAATGCTTGATAATATAAAATCCCTGTTTTTGTTCCTTGATAAGAAATCTTACCCGTGATTGTCCCACCTTTTATATCATAAAATCTTCTTAAGAAATTATCCCATCTATGGCAATCTACATAATCTACGGGATAGATTTTATTCCCCTCCTCATAAGCATAATGCTGAGGGTCATTATTGTAAGCATTAACATCCTTTGGGAAGTAAATAGAAAGCCCATAAGAACCATAGCCATCGTCATCATCTCGCTCTTTGCCCCGATAATTGGCAATAATTGCTGAAATTAGGCTTTCTTTAACCCTTTGTGCTGATTCTTGGATCTCTGTATCTAAGGTAAGGCTTTTAACCTTATCGGCAAAGAAATAAAGGTCTACACTGTGAAAATATTTTGATTCAGAATAGGCAGAGAGGCTTTGCCTTGCCTCTTTTATCTTTTCCCAATCAGTAATTCCATTCATACTCTCAGCAAAGCTATCAATTGCATCAATTAAATTTCCTAATTTATCCATATCTAATGCAGATTGGGTAGTATCATATTTTAATTGTGCTTCAGAATTTTGACCATATCTTGTAGTTATTATACTTGCTAATTCTTTAGGGGAGATACTTGGTGTATTAGCTAAATCCCCTAAAATAGCATCATATGGCCAGCCACCTGCCCATTCAAATTCCTCTGAGCCTACTAAACAATCGCATAAACCCCGCAGGGCATAAGCTACCTCTACCATAGCCATAAAGCACATATCAAAGCCAATTAGGTTTAGATGGGTATTTGCACTCCCAATTGATTCTTTTACTTCACTCATAAAGAGAATGTCTCCACTCGTATCATCCACGCATACTCCCTTTTTAGGGATTTGCCTTTTGGGTGTTCGCCAACCACCACCATGGTTCCATAGGATAAGGCTATATTTTTTGGCAGGATAATTAGTAGTTGCCCAATTGATGAAATCCCGAAGGGTATCGGGATCACCCATATTTACCTCCCTTCCTCCTAGATCATCTCCCCAATCAGAGATAGCATTGGATTCATAAGGCTCCATATCCTTGGTAATCAGAAATCTATGGCATTTTGTCCAATTTCCGTATGAGCTATTTCCTCCCTCAATCCTATCCATTTGGACAACAATATTTATCTTATAATCTGAGCCAACCTTTGCCATCTCAAGAAAATCATCAATCGCCCAACTTTCTAAGCTATTATCAGCATCAAGGTAGACGATGAATGTCCATTCCTTAGAGGCTTCTACATTATGGGTTAATTCAAGGTCTATTCCTTCGCTAATTGAGCCTCTAAAGACAAGGATGGGAATTGGTGTGCCAATAACCTTAAAGGGAGAATATACAGAAGATAGGCTGCCATAGATTCCCAAGGGCTCTTTAATGCTTGGATTATCATTGTCATCTAGATCAAGAAATGCCAAGAGATAATAGCTTCCCTTTTCCAGATTAGAAATGGTATAGGGTTGGGGGAAAGAGGGGGAATAGATAATTTTTTCCTTAAGTGAATCACCAGAAAACAAGGGATTATTAAATAAAGCGATATGGAGTGTTCCTGTTTTTGTTCCATTGTAGGTGATCATCCCAGCAATTGTGCCCCTTGCAGGTTCTCCTGGGAATTCATAGGCACCTAGATCAACTATGCCATTTATGATTCTTTCCTTTCCATCTTTATCTGTAGCTGGGATGGCTGGGGCAGTATTTGAGCCAGCATCAATGCAAGGGGAGGAAGGCTGAAGGCTAAAGGCTGAAGGCTGAAATTGTGGGTCATCTGAGATGTCATTTGCTCCAGCAGGGCAATTGTAGTAATTACCAGAAGAATTATTCCAGACATCGTTGTAGTTCATCGTAGGATTGCCAGATTCTACATAGATGCCTGATGCATTCTCAGCAATGATATTGTTGTAAATAAAGGGGGAAGAATTAAGGCAATAAATGCCATTTTCTTTATTTCCCACGATTGTATTGTTGGTAATAATTGGGGAGGAAGAAGAACAATAGATGCCATTATTTTCTGTGATTATGTTGTTTGTAATGATGGGATTTGCACCATTTATGCAGAATATCCCTTGGGTAATTTTAAAGCCAGAGATTAGGGAATTATTGCTCTCAATGGTTACACTTCCTTGAATGGTTGCTCCTTTGCCAATCAGGGAGATATTCTGATTAAGGTAAAGATTCTCAAGATAATCACCTGCTAGAACAAGGACACTTCCTCCTATAGGACAGGCATCTATTCCACCTTTAATCGTAAGATAGCCTCCGATAATCTCTCCCTCTTTGGTAAAGACAGAGACTAAGCCTATGGCAAAGGTTTCTGTGGCAAATCTCTCTTTATCCCTGGCTGTGATTATTGTCTTTCCTAAGGGCTGGGTATCTGCCATAAAGGTGGTGAGAAACATTCCATTTGAGCTTAATGTAGTTGCAATTGTCTTTGTTGTTCCAAAGTCTATACTAACTACCCCATTAAATCCAAGCCCCTCAATGGTAATTATGGTTGCAATATAGCCTTCTTTTGGATTTAGTTTAATCTCTGGGTTTGCTTCTATGATTTCAATGGTCTTTGTTCCTATGGTTTGGCCTCCATCATCGTCTGATACCCTTAAGGTTATGGTATAGGTTCCTACATTTGTGTATGAATGAATGGGGTTTTCGCTAGTGGATGTTCCTAAATCACCAAAGTCCCAGAGAAAGGTTATAGGGTCTGTATCAAATACCTCTGCGATAAATTGGATTGGGTAGTTTACCTTTCCCTGGCTTGGAGAGGATAAGGTTATTTGGGGATTTAAGTTTAGTATAGTTATGGTTGTTTGTGTCTCTGCCTCTCCTTTATCATTATCAATTACCCTTAAGGTTAAAGAGCCAATGTAGTCATCATCGATTACAATGGTTGTCATTGAGCCATCGTAATACATTTCGTTTATTTCCCAAGTATAGGTTGTAATTGTCCCATCAGGGTCATAAGAGCTTGAGCCATCTAAGCTTATTGGCATTCCTTCATAGCCAGTATATCCTCCAGTTATAATTGGAACCGGTAGCTTATTCTCTACACTTCCACAAGACCAGAATATTCCCTTTACCTTTTCTTCTATTTGCCTTAAGCCTTTTATTTCTTCTTTCTTTATTTCCCTCATATCTATTCCCTTTATCTGCTCAAGCTCTAAGGTTTCTAGGTCTAGGGTATAGGCAGTATTAAAGTAAAGAAAGGCAAGGGAATTTCCATCGGGAGAGAATACTGGCCTTGTTCCATCCACTACCTTTGTTTGTTTGCTTCCATCCCTTCGCATTAAATAGATAATGTTTCCTGAGGAATAGGCAATTCTTTCTCCACTGGGTGAGAAGAGAGGCTCAACATCATCTACTTCATTGTTGGTTAGTTGCCTAATGTTTGTTCCATCTTTGTTCATTAGGAATATCTCATAGGAAGAACCCTGTTTGGCAAAGGCTATCTCATTTCCTCTAGGTGAGAAGGATGGGTATTTTCCTTGGG
>JBFLYE010000137.1 GCA_040756715.1 bacterium | reverse complement strand
ATTTTCAATTCAAAATTCAAAATTTAGAATTCAAAATTTCTTAAATACTATTTTTGCACTAAGTAATGGAAGATACTATAGGTAAAAATAGTGTCCCCTCCCTTTTTCCCGCTAGAATTCTCTTTAAAGTTTTCTCTTTCTTTCCCGAGGCAATAATTGCTGGAATTCCAGATTCTATGCACATCTCTGCCGCTTTAAGCTTTGTCTTCATTCCACCGATTGTGTTTTTACCCTTTTTTTCCTTGACAAACCCTCTAATCTCATCGGTTATCTCAGAGATTACCGGGATTATCTTTTCAAATTCACTATTATTAAGTTTATAAACACCATCTTCATCTGTCAAGATAATTAAACAAGAGGCATTAAGAAGAAGGGCAAGATGGGAGGAGAGGGTGTCATTATCCCCTATTTTAAGCTCCTCTGTTGCAACGCTATCGTTCTCATTAACAATAGGAATAACGCCAAGTTTAAATAATAGGAAGAATGTGTTTAAGATATTAAGGGAGGATTTCTTTGTGAATAATTCATTGTGGGTAAGGAGTATCTGGGAGATTACAATGTTATATTTTCCAAATAGGCTTTTGTAAAGCTCCATAAGCAAGGGCTGACCAATAGAGGCCAAAGCCTGCCTTTCCTGAATTACCTTTGGATATTCAGCTATTCCAAAAGCCCTCATTCCACAACCAATCGCACCCGATGAAACAATTATAACCTCAATCCCCTTTTTTCTTATCTCTACAATATCGTCTACAATGGAGGCGATGTATTTTGGAGTGAAAACAGAGCCTTCCTGGAATAGGGATGTTCCAATCTTTACCACAATCCTTCTGACTCCTGACTCCAGACTCTTGACTCCTGACTTTCTTTTCATAGCCAGCAAGGTGTATCAATGAATATGCAGGAAATGGCAAATTTTTTCTCTATTTCTTGCATTAAAGCCTTAATTCCTAAGGTTTCGGTGGCATAGTGTCCAGAGAATATTATATTTATCCCACCCTCTTTTGCCAGGGAAAAGGAAAATAGCTTGGGCTCTCCGGTGATAAAAAGGTCAACTTTCTTTTTAATTGCCTCATTTATACAATCGCATCCACCACCAGAAATAACCGCAATTATTTCTATTTTTTCCTTTCCGCAGGGTAATATTTTAGAGGATGTATTTAGCCTACCATCAAGGATTTTTACTATCTCCTCCCTATTTATAGCCTCCCTTAGCCTTCCTAAAAAGCCTATCTCAGAACCTTGATATTTTCCAAATGGCTCTATATAAGAGGTGCTAAATAGGTTTATCAGGGAGATATTGTTTCCAAATCTTGGATGTAAGTCTAAAGGAAGGTGGACGGCATAGAGGGATATCCCATTTTCTATCAAGACCTTTATTCTCTTATAAAGAATCCCTGTAATTGGCTCTTGTATTCCCCAAAATAGGCCATGATGGACAACCACAAGATTGCAAGAGCTATTTTTTGCCTTAATAAATGTTTCTTGTGAGCCATCTACCGCAAAGGCAATCTTTTCTATCTCCTCCCCTCCCTCAACCTGCAAGCCATTTAAGGAGGAATCAGAAATATCCTTTATTTTCAATTCATCATCCAAAAATTGGCAAATCTCTCTCAGCTTCAATATCCTTGAAAAGTAAGGGTTAACTTTGATTCAGAAGGACTTTCTTTAAGATAAAACCTCCTTAACACATCCCTCACAGCATTTTTTTGACTGTCTCTACCAAATCCTTGCGGCTTATCGTTATCTGGGCCTTTTTCCCAGCCTCTACCCATTCCTTATGACCTGAAACAAGGGATCTCTCCCTTAATTGCTTCCTTAAATCCTTTACACAGACACAATCATTTAAGAACTCATCAGAGCCAATTATTATTGCAATGGGAATCTCTTGAGCGTTGGCATATTGAAGTTGGAAAGATAAACCTTTATTGCCAAGATAGAGCTCTGTATTAACTCCAGAAAGCCTGAGTTCTCTGGCAATCTTCTTGTATTGTGAAATTTTATCTTCCTCCATTACAGTTACAAGCACCTGTGTGGTTGAGGTTGGGGTTTTTAAAATATTTAGCTTAACTAGGGCATCCAAGATCCTACTTACTCCAAGTGAAGCACCGGTTCCTGGTAATTCAACACCCGAAAACCTCTTGATCAATTCATCATATCTTCCACCGGCAAAAACCGCACCAAATTCCTGCGCATCTTGCAAAATTGCCTCAAATACAGTCCCAGTATAATAATCCAGACCACGGGCAATGCTTATATCTATAACCACGCTTTCTTCTGAAATCTCCATCGCCTCTAAATAACCACATAATTCCTCAAGCTCATTTATTCCTAATAATGCTTGAGGGAAATCAGAAAAGAATGCCTTAAGTGAGCTAATTAATTCTCTTTTATTACCCCTTTCTTGTGAAAGAAATTCTATTATCCTCTCTACTTTATTAAGAGAAAGGCCAAGACCAGCAATTTTATCTCCTGATTCATCTATCCTTCCATTTGTCAATTCCTCCTTGATAGCATCAATACCCTGCTTTTCCAATTTATCGATTACCCGGAAAACAGCTATTTTTTTATCCTCTGGAATTTTAACAAAATCAGCCAGGCTATTCAATACCTTCCTATTGTTTATCCTTATCTTAAATCTAGAAATTCCCAATGCCTTTAATGTATCATACATAATACAAATGATTTCAGCATCAGAGGCAATAAGGCTTGAGCCTACAATATCAATATCAGCCTGGATAAACTCCCTAAACCTTCCAGGGTCGGGTTTCTCAGCCCTAAAGACATGACCTATCTGGTATCTACGAAATGGCTTTGGAAGGTTTGGATATTGAGCTACTACCCTTGCCAAGGGAACGGTTAAATCAAAACGAAGGCCTACATCCTTTCCCTCAGGGCTCCTAAGGCGGTAAATTTGCTTATCCATCTCGGGGGAGCCCTTTCCCAGCAATGTTAGGGCATATTCCTGTGAGGGTGTATCCAAAGGAAGAAAGCCATATCTTTCGAAGACCCTTTGGATTATAGAAATGAGATGTTGCCTGGCAATCATTTCTTTTGGCAAGTAGTCTTTAAATCCTTTAGGAATTTCTGGATTAATCATTTATCTTTCTCTCTACTGGCGATGGGACTCGAACTTCGGATTTTCTAAGGCTCAAAAGTCCTTCTCGTCCTTTTTCGCCTAACAAAATCTCTCGTTCCTGGCCCTCACTTCGTTCGGGCTTCGAGTCCCTTTCTCCTTTCTTTATTTCTCTTTCATTTTACAATTTGCAATCTACAATTTGCAATTTTCCTCTCTACTGGCGATGGGACTCGAACCCATGACCTTCTGATCCACAGTCAGACACTCTAAACCAACTGAGCTACGCCAGCAAATTACCATATAATCTTTGAGATGGGAAAGACCTCAATGAGATCACTCCCTTTTTCTTTAAGCTTGGGAATCAAAAGACGCAAATTCCTTTCCTTGATAATTCCCTCAATTATTACATAATTCTCTCCCAAAGAAAAGGAGGGTGTAGTGATTGCTTCTTTCTTAAGGATGTTCAAGCTTTTTTCATATTTATCCCTTGGGTATCTTGCCTTGATTAAAACCTTTCCCTCGGCTTCAATTACACCCTTCATTAACATTATTATATCCTCCATCTTTTTATGCTTCCATTTATTTCTATATGCATCTTTGTTTGTGATGAATACAGTTGTAGATTCCAACACAGTATCAATAATTCTTAAGCCATTCGCCTTTAATGAAGCACCTGTTTCGGTTAATTCTACAATCGCATCAACAAACTCAGGCACCTTAACCTCAGTAGCACCCCAAGAAAACTCAACCTCTACATTCACCCCTTTATTTGCAAAGTAATTCTTTGTAATATTTTCTAGCTCTGTAGCCACCCTTTTTCCTTCTAAATCCTCAACCCTTTTAATCTGCGATTCTTCTGCTACTGCCAAGACCCATTTAACCATGGTAAAACCCTGTTTTGCATAATTTAATTCACAGACTTCATATATCTTTTTGGCCTTTTCATAATTTGCTAATCTATATTCTTCTAGCCAATCCTTACCTGTAATAGCTGCATCAAGGCTTTCCTCTGCGATAAACCTTGGCATATCTTGAGGCTTTAAGAGCCTAACACTAATTTCAGGGTCATCTATATCAGGAGAATATAAGCGAGAATTAGAAGAGATAAATATCTTATACCCTGCCCTATCTAAAATTCTTATGGTCAATTCCTGAAGGCTTCCCTTTGGTATTCCCAATTTTAACTTCTCCATCTTTCCTAATAATTATACCCTTTTTTCTTTAATTTGTCAAAATTTTGCAAAAACCTCAAGACATCCCTTGCATAAGAATCCTTTTTATCTATCTTAAGAACCTTTAAAGCCTCGTTTTTTGCCTCCTTTAGCCTATTTTCCTTAAGATAGACTCCAGTCAGTTCTTTGTAGAGGTTTTTAAGGTTTTCTCTGTAATCGGGATTAAGATTTTTTGCACAAAGGAAATATCTTTCTGCCATTTCATAATTTTTGGATGAAACATAAATAATGGCAAGGTTGTTGTATGGATCTGCCCAATAGGGAGAAATTTCAAGAACCTTTTTGTAATAAAAAATAGCCTTATTGCTATCTTTTTCCTCATTCAGCCTTGCCAATAAAAACCATATCTTTGGCTCATCAGATGCAAATTTAAGGGCTTTCTTTGCAATTTCTTCTGCTTCATCTTTTCTTCCTAAATCAAGAAGGATTTCTATGTATCTTTTTTTGTATTCCCTTTCCCATTTATTAAAATCTGATGCTTTTTTGTAATAGGCAATAGCTTTATCTTTATATCCGCTTCGGATAAGCATTTCTCCCTTATGAAAATAAATATCGGAAATG
>JBFLYE010000136.1 GCA_040756715.1 bacterium | reverse complement strand
TGGGCTTATCTGCCTATTCGCTCAA
This sequence comes from bacterium, assembly GCA_040756715.1. NCBI lineage: Bacteria > bacterium. Next base: position 3,006 of record JBFLYE010000136.1, on the reverse strand, counting down.
GTGCCCATCCCTATGTAAATTGGGGAGACCCAGATAAATTAAATGGCTTCATTGATTACCTTACCGCCAAAGGATATGCCCATTATTTTGAGAAATCATCCATCTTAGACCATTTTAAAAGGGCCTTTTCCCATTGGATGTCCCATATCCCAAAGCAATTTTTGCTTCTTTTCCTTCCCAGCATCCTTTCCTTTTTCCTCCTCTTTTTTAAAAAAAGGGGCATTTTTGTCTTCTTTCTCCTTATCCTCCTTGTTAATATGATCCATTGTAGCCATTATAACATCCCAAATGTCTGGGATTATTATATTCCAACCTATATTATCTTGAGCATTTCCCTTGGCTTTCTTATTTCATTTATCTTCTCATTATTATTCCGCACTCCGCACTCCGCATTCCGCACTCCGCATTCCGCACTCCGCATTCCTTTACTATCCATTACGCTTATTTTTTTCCTTCTCCTTCCTCTGTATCCATTTTCCAAAAATATTAAATCCCGAAATATGAGCAGGGATTATTCTTACTATGATGAGGGAATGGGCTATCTTAAGCCATTAAAGAAGAATGCCATATTCCTTACCAAGGGCGATATTTGCTTTGTCCTCTGGTATCTTCACTATGTCGAAAATGTAACGGCTGATATATTCTTGATAAATGGGACATTCTTACATACATTCTGGCTGATCTCAGAGATAAATAAGCATCATCCAGAGCTTGTATTTGATAGAAGCTTGCCAGATAAAAGGGTTTCATCATTAGAGCTGGCAAATATTAGATTTGAGAAATACAGGGAGATTATGGATAAGAATGCAAGCACCCATATTGTCTATACGCCATTCTCTGAGGAGATAACCAAAGGCTTCAGGCTTGCTCCAGAGGGATTTGTTCAGAGGGTAATCGGAAAAGAAATAAGTCAAGATGAATATATAAAAATAGTAAAAAATGCAAATTTTAATGTATTTCCCTATCAGGGAAGGTCAAAGGGGCTTATGAATAATGTAAAGAAGGGATATATAAGCCAGGGTGTATTGCTCTCTGAGCTTTCTATGTATTCTGATGCCATAATTTCATTTAAAAATGCTAATAAGCTAGATCCAAAGGATAATGAGGCAAAAACCTCTCTTTCAAAATGCTATTATAATCTTGCTTTAGAGTTTGACCAAAAAGGGTCATTGCAGGATGCAGAGAATTATTACAAGGAGGCAATCAAGGTAGACAATATGCTTGATGCCTATTTCAACCTTGGGCTTCTTTATCATAAAAAACAAAATCCAAAAATGACAATTCATTATTGGAGGGCTCTTTTAAAGCTAGACCCAAAAAACATAAAAACATTAGAAAACCTGGCAACCGTTTATTACAACACAGGAAATTTCAAGGATGCAAAGCTTACCTGCAAAAGGATTCTTGAGTTTTTCCCAAATAATAACCTGGCAAACCAAATGCTTTTGGCAATCGGAGGAAGATGACTTAACCGAAAAATTAACCCTTGACAGGAATAATCTTCTTTAGTTATAATTTTTTTAAAAAATGGTAAAGATTAGGCTTAAGAGAATGGGGGCTAAAAAGGCTCCCTCATATAGAATCGTGGTTATGGAGGAAAAAACCAGAAGGGATGGAAGGGCAATTGATGAACTTGGGTCTTATCATCCAAAAACAAAACAAGCAACCTTTGTTGATCTTTCAAAAATAGAGGAATGGATAAAAAAAGGAGCACAATTGACCACTACTGTAAAAAGATTAGTGGAATCTTACAAAAAAGGAGGATAAAAATGAAACAACTAGCTGAGTATATCGTTAAGTCCCTTGTTGATAACCCAGACAAGGTACAGCTTTCTGAAATGGAAAGCGAAAAGACAACCATCCTTGAAATAAAGGTGGATGAGAGTGATGTTGGAAAGATAGTAGGCAAGCAGGGTAGGATAATCAAATCAATAAGGATAATCCTCCAAGCCGCAGCGGCAAAGAAGGGAAAAAGGGTTGTGGTTGAAATGCTTAATTGAGAATAGATGTCCTAACCCTATTTCCCGAAATATTTAAGGGTCCTCTTGATGTAAGCATTATTAAAAGGGCAAGAGAAAAAGGGATATTGGACATCCAGATACATAATTTAAGGGATTTTTCAGAAAACAAGCACAAAAAGGTGGATGATTATCCCTATGGGGGAGGCCCTGGAATGGTTATTAAGCCAGATGTCCTATTTAGGGCAATTGAGGCACAGGGAAAGGGTTATGTAATCTATTTAAGTCCACAAGGCATTGTTTTAAATCAAGGTTTAGCTTATGAATTAGCAAAAAAAGGACAGATTATTTTTCTTTGTGGACATTACGAAGGAATTGATGAGAGGGTAAAAACAATGGTTGATCTGGAGCTTTCTATTGGAGATTACATTACCACAGGCGGTGAAATCCCCTGTCTGGTTGCAATTGATGTTATAGCAAGGTTTATCCCAGGTGTTTTGGGAAATCCAGAATCCCTGAAGGATGAATCCTTTGCCTCTTCTTATCTTGAAGGCCCTCAATACACAAGACCTTATGAATTTAGGGGAATGAGGGTTCCCGATATTCTTTTATCAGGAGACCATAAAAAAATAGAGGAATGGAGAAAGGAAAAAGCAAAGGAATTAACAAGGGAAAGGAGGCCTGATTTGTTAAATGAAGATTGAGGGTATAGAAAAAGGTGTTATAAAAAAGCTTCCTAAATTTAATGCTGGGGATGAGGTTGAGGTTTCTCTTAAGATAAAGGAAGGGGATAAAGAAAGAATTCAGCATTTCACAGGCATTGTTATTGCAAAAAGGGGAGAAGGGGTAGGAAAAACATTTACGGTTAGAAAGATATCATATGGCATTGGAATTGAGAGGATATTTCCCTTGCACTCTCCTGTAATTGCAAAGATAAAAGTCAAAAAAAGGGGAAGGGTAAGGAGGGCAAAGCTTTATTATCTTAAGGAAAGAAAGGGAAAGAGGGCGCTGGAAGTAAAAACCTATAAGTGATTGCAGGCGTAGATGA
>JBFLYE010000135.1 GCA_040756715.1 bacterium | reverse complement strand
GGGTTCTTCCAAGGGCAGAAAGAATGCAAAGATGGAAAGATTTCAATAGCAATAATTTTTTTAAAACAACAGAAAAAATGTTGAAGGAGCTATAAATGGAAAAAGTTGAACAAACTCCTTTTGCAGAACTGCCAGAAGCACTTGTAGAAGAAATGCTTTCACATAGCGAAAAGGTTGGAGAAGCGCTTTTTAATTCATTTAAAGAGATACAGAAAAATAAAGAAGAAATGAGAAAGCAATTGCAAGATAAAAATTTCTTGAGAAAAGATGCCGATTTAGGATATCCAGGCATCCCAACTACCTGTGGCATAGATGGTTCTTATGTAGTTGAAAGGCTTTTGGCAACCGATTTCGCTGCTTGTGCAGCCGTTGCAATTGAAGGATTAGTCCCACCCTCTGAAAAAAGATACTGGGAAAAACCCCATCACAAAGTATTTATTCAGCCGGAAAAACATAATCCAGATACAGGCACAGTTATTAGAGGATTAATGATGGAAATGGAGCTTGAACTTGCAGCAAAGGCCCCTCATGATATAGTTTTCCTAGATGGTTCTCTTACCACACCTTTAATATATATGAACCAGGCAATAAACAAGGTATTAGAATCGGATGAGGCAATAATTGGGAAGAATCTTATAGAGGAATTTAAGGATTGGCTTATATCCTATAAAATCATTTTAGAATCTTCCCGAAGCGATAAATTATGGGTAAGTATGCCAAAATATACCACAAGAAGAGAATTAGGGAAAGAGCTCAATTGGCCATCCCATTATGATGACAGGGCAATTTTGACCACTATTTTATCTCCGGGTGAATTTACCCCACCAATTCAGCTAGAACAACCTCAACAGCCTTGGCATTTGAGGCTTCCTTTCAATGATAAAGAACTTGAAGGATTAAAAGATGAGGTTTTATCAGCGATGGATAGGCTTTATGTCTTGTATTATAGACCACATAACTGGACACCAGCTTTAAGGATTGAAATGGCATCTTCTATTGCCACAAATAATTTTCGGATAGCAGTATTACTTCAAGGCATTAAATACCAATGTGGCACTCCTAGTATTTTTGAACCATATCCCCTCTATATAGCAGACTGTATGGTTAAACATCTTGGAGGTGCTATACCTGCCTTTAGGCAGACAGCTACCAGAAGAATGACCGAATTACATCAAGGGGATATAGGAGAGATCTTTTTCAGTATGCATGGTTATAGAACTGAAATTGGGAGGTAAATATGAGTGAAAGAATAAATATTGAGCAATTGATAAGCTCCTCTGAGAGGATTGGGACAATAGGTTCACCTTCTTCTACGAGTGAGCTTTCATTAGACATTCTTGGTACTGCTGTTGGTAAAAAATTGCTTGGAGAGCTTGCCCTTTTTAGATTCACTCAGGATGGCAAGCCACATTATGCATTAGGACAAATAACAGAGGTCCAGTTAAAGAATATCTGGCTTGAAGACCCAACAATGAGGTCTCTTGCACGGCAGAGAGGCCAGGTTAACCCTGTAAGTGGACAGCAGGATACCCACCTTGGAGATATGACTGTAAGTGCAGTATTTAGTGAGATGGACAACAAATTTGAACCAAGTATTTTGGGAACAGTTCCAGCCACCGGGACTTTTATCCATTTAGCCACTGACCAGATATTAGATAGTGTGCTAGAAAGATATCAAGATGAAATATTTTACCTTGGTCATGTTTATGGATCAACACCCAAATTACCTCTTTGGTTTAAGCATTTCGGAATAGGACCAAATGGAGCTGGCGAGGCATATCACCTCGGCGTCTTTGGTAAAACGGGTTCTGGAAAGTCAGTTCTCGCAAAGATGATTCTATTGGCATATGCTCGTTATCCCAAAATGGCTCTTCTCGTTATTGATCCTCAGGGTGAATTTAGCAAAGATATGCTAAATGAAAGAACCGGAAATGGTTTTGTCTTGCCGATGAAGAAAATAACCCAAGTTTTAGGTAAGAATAGCTTCGTTATGACTGTCAGAAATTTGGTTTTGGACAGGTGGGAGTTGTTTGAGCAAATTCTCTTCGAATCCTTGTTTTTTGAGCGACTGACTATTCCAAAAGGAGAAAACCGAGAACTTGCATGTAACATTCTCTCTGACAAATTACAAAAGGCTAAGGTTAAACTTGAAGAACTCCACGCAAGGTTCTCCTTTGATAAAGCATGGAATCTTCTTAAAGACGAGAGGGTGCAGAAAGTTTTTTACCGCACTGAGGCTTCAAGGCTTCGTTTTGATACTGCTATCAAAGAAGCTGACGCAAATGAATTTTATAAGGAATATTGGACGCCAATAACGGAGTTATTCAGAATAGATAGAAGTGGTGCAAAGAGTGTGAATAAAGCCTTAAGTTGGCTTCTGAATCCAGAAACAGAGACAAGACCTATCCTTGTGATTGATCTCTCAAAAGAACAAGCAAAAGACTTGTTTTGGAATGATAAAATTCAAGCTTTGGTGATAAAGCGCCTGCTTGATGGGCTGACACAAACCGCTGAATACTTCTATAAGGAAGGCCAAAGTCTTAATGCACTTGTTGTTATTGATGAAGCTCACCGGCTTGCTCCCCGAGACCTACCCTCTGATGATAGTGCCGCTCGGAGTGTCCGCGAAATCCTTGTGAATGCCGCGAGAACCACAAGAAAATATGGACTTGGATGGATGTTTATTAGCCAAACCCTATCAAGTCTACATCGGGAAATTATTGGCCAATTGAGAATATTTTTCTTTGGGTTTGGTTTGGCTTTAGGTGCTGAATTTATCTCTCTAAAAGAAATTATTGGCGGTGACCCCAATAGCCTTAAACTTTATCAACGGTTTCGTGATCCCCATAGTGCTTTTGATATAGCATCAAGACAATATGCCTTTATGACAGTAGGGCCTGTTTCGCCATTATCTTTTGCAGGAACGCCATTATTTCTTACCGCATTTAATACACCAGAAGAATTCTTAAGGGTAAATAGATTGGAGGTTGTCCGATGACCATTCCCGAGATACAGAGGATGAAGGGGGAGAAAAAGATTGTAGCCCTTACTTGCTATGATTTCCAGATGGCAAAGATATTGGATAGTGCTGGGGTTGATATAGTTTTGGTGGGAGATTCCTTGGGTATGGTTGTTCTAGGATATGAAAATACCCTTCCGGTTACAATGGAGGAGATGCTCCATCATACAAAGGCAGTAAAAAGGGGGATAAAAAATAGCCTTTTGGTGGGTGATATGCCATTTTTATCCTATAAGGTTTCCATTAAGGATTCTCTCTATAATGCCGGAAGGATGATAAAAGAAGGTGGGGCAAGTGCGGTAAAGCTTGAGGGAGGAATTGAAATTATTCCAACCATAAAGGCGATTTTGGATGCCGATATTCCGGTAATGGGTCATATTGGCTTAAGGCCACAGGCAATTCATAAAATGGGAGGTTATAAGGTGCAAAGGGATGAAATGTTGATTGAAGAAGCAAAAGCACTTGAAGAAGCAGGCATATTCTCCCTTGTGCTTGAATGTATCCCAGAAAGCTTGGCAAAAAGAATCAGCGAAGCATTAAAAATTCCTACGATTGGTATTGGCTCTGGGATACATTGCGATGGACAAATCCTGGTGCTTAATGATATGATTGGTCTTACTGAAAGGTCTCCTAGGTTTGTAAGGAGGTATTTGAATATG
>JBFLYE010000134.1 GCA_040756715.1 bacterium | reverse complement strand
TAAGGAACAGGGGATTTCCCACTTCTTTAAATTCCATTGTTATTGCCTTGCCTATATCATCTATTATCCCAAAGCAAGCAATAATGGGTGAGGGAGGAATATCAATCTTTGAAAACCCTTCATTATAAAAGCTTACATTTCCCGAGACAACCGGGGTTGGGTATTCTGGATAATCCTTAAGCCATAGCCCCTTACAAGCATCGGCAATTCCCCTTATTCCCTCTTTAAATTGCCAGAAAATCTCAGGCTTCTCTGGATTTCCATAATTCAGGCAATCGGTAATACAAACCGGGGTTGCACCAATAGAGGCGATATTTCTCATCCCTTCTGCCACAGCATTTATTGCCTGCCAATAGGGGTCTATTTGGCCATAGAATGGGTTTCCATCGCAAGAGGTAGCAACGCCAACAGGAATCCCCTTATCAATCAAGGGTGCGATCAGGCTTGCATCTGCCTCCCCTGGTCTTATTACAGCCTTCCCTTGAACCTCCATATCGTAGGTGCTAAAGACCCATTTTTTTGATTTGATATTTGGATGTAAGATAAGATTTAAGATTGCCTCTTTTAAATCTGGCATCTTAAAATCTGGTTCTTTTTCTTTATCTACAATCGGTTTTTCCTCCCGATCATAGGATATTCCAGAGGTTAAAAAATCAATGGGTAGAGAGCAAACAATTTCATTATTCTGCCTTAAGATATACCTTTTTTCCTTTATTACCCTTCCAATCACAGCCGCTTTTGCACCCTCTGAGATATTGGGAAGCTCCCATATTTCATTGTAAATTTTTAAAACATCGGGAATAATAGAATCGGGGATTGCCATAACGAACCTTTCCTGTGTCTCAGAGCAAGCAATAACTTCGGGTAAAAGCCCTTTCACTTGAGGAACTTGTGAAAGCTCAATCTCAATACCAAAATTTCCTGCCATCTCTGATGTGCCACAAGCCAGGCCACCTCCACCCAAATCTTTAAAGGCAATTTCAATATTCTTTTCCCTTATTAGCTTAAACAATTCCCGATTTGCCTTAAAGAGGACATTTTTTAGAAATGGGTCGGGAACCTGAACTGCCTCCTTCCTTTCTATTGTGCTTTTAAGCGTTTCTGAGGCAAAGGATGCTCCGCAGAATCCCGATGGGTCGGTTGGCTTTCCAATTATAACAATGGAATAGGGAATATCTTTTGCCTTCTCAGGGATTTTTGAATGAATAATAAAATCTTCCTCAACAAGACCTAAGGCAACCACATTTACTAAGCAATTCTCATTGAATAAGGAAGAAAAATATGTGTCCCCTCCTAAGTTTGGAACACCCAAAGGATTTCCATATCCACCAATTCCTTCAATTACCCCTTTAATAATGTAGTCATTATTTCCAAACCTTAAGGAATCGCAAACGCCAATAACCTCTGCACCCATACAATTTATATCCCTGACAATCCCACCTACCCCGGTTGCCGCTCCTTCATAAGGCAGGACCTGAGATGGATGGTTATGGGATTCATGGGAGACAACCAGGCAATATTTATCGTATAATTTAACAATTCCCGCATCGCTACCTGGCCCTAGAACAACATTGGGTGCTTGGGTTGGCAAAATTTTTAAAGCCTTCCTGCTACTTTTATAAGAGCAATGCTCGCTCCATTCGGCATTGAAGATATAAAGCTCAACAATGTTTGGCTCTCTTTTAATTGCCTTACAAATTTTATCTATTTCCTCTTTTGTAAGGGAGATATTTAATGCTTTAAGCTTTTCTGGATTTTTCATTTTTATCGATAAATTCCCTGTCGGTGGCCAATGCGCACAATTACTACTAGCGAAATATTTTTATAAATTCTATAAATAATTCGGTATGGCCAAATCCTATAAAAATAAACATCTTTTAGTCTACCCTTTAATTTTTTGCCCATATAAGGATTATCTGCTAATGAGAATAAGGCCGATAAGATTTGCTCTTTATGAGAGGAAGGAATTTTTAAAAGGTCTTTTTCTGCCTTCGTTGTAAGCCTGATTTGAAATTTCATATTTAATTTCTCTCTTGTTGGCTAAAATAGAAGTATGCCTTTTCATTGCTTCTTCCAATGTAGGATATTTTTTATACTTCCCAGATTTAACATCGCAATCTATCTTTTTAATATCTTGCTCAATCTCTGGAAATTCTTGCATCACTTCTTGAGTTTCTTGCCATGCTTCAAATTCTTCGGCAGAAACAATCACTGCTTTTGGATAACCTCTTTCGGTAAGGGTATAATATCTACCTCCTTTTTGGGCATCCTTGACAATCTTAAATATGTTTTTTCTTGCTTCTGAAATTGGTATGGTTGTTTTATCCATTCAAATTTTTCTATTACAAGGTATAGGATAATCTCTCCCCTAAATTTTTACAAACAATTTGAGATTGAAGCATTACCTTAAACCTAGGCACGCTTTACCTCTCTTTAAGTTAATGCCCTTACCTTTCTTAAAAGACTTAAGCCCTTTTTCTATTAAGGCAATTTCTTCCTTTGTAAATTCTTCTTCTATCCTTTCTAAAATAGATTCTCTTATCAAGCCAGAAATTGATTTATATTCCCTCTTTGCAATCTTTTTGATATCTTCATAAAGCTTTGCTGGCAAATTAACTATTATCCTTTTATCTATAACCTGCATTCCCCATCACCCCCTATATCAAAAGTATATCATATAGATATATAAAAAATCAAGGTTTTTATCTTCGCTCATGTTTTAAACTTTGTACTTAATAAATAATATTTTGCCGATATAAGGAATGAGGGGGTGTTAAAGATGAAAAGACTCATTCCTTATCTGGCAGATGAGGCAAAGGCCTCACAATTGTTC